>NZ_JBITEP010000002.1:0-98640 GCF_044455315.1 Micromonospora sp. NPDC051300
CGAGGAACCGCCGCCGGAGACCGAACCCGAGTACGCACCGCCCCGCTAGACCTGCCTCCCTGCCGGAGTGGGGCCCGGGGGGGGCCCCCCGGCGGGGGGGGCCCCCGGGGCCCCGGCGGCCGCGACCCCCCCCCCGCGGGGGGGCCCCCCCCCCAAATCCGGGGGGCGCCCACCGCTCTTCGTCCGAGCCGTTCGGTCAGCCGTCCAGGCCGGCCGGGGAGTTCGGCCGGTCCACGTCCACGAACTCGATCTCGTCGGCGCCGCGCTCCCGGCTGCCGGCGGCGCGGGCGGCGGTGCCGGCGGCCCAGCCGATGGCGGCGCCGGCCAGGGCCGCGGCGATCAGCAGCGTCCAGGGCAGCGCGGGCCGGCGACCGGCGAGCGCGTCGAAGGCGAGGCTGGCCCGCCGGCGCGCCTCCTCGGCGGCGGAGCCGACCAGGTCGGTGGCGTCGTCGGCGAGGCCGGAGGAGCTGCGGCGGGCCGTGCGGGTGACGTCGCGCACACTGTCACCGGCGGAGCCGGCCGCGGCGAGCAGGTGCTGCCACGCCTGGTCCGCGACCCGCTCGGGCTTGCTGCGGCGGTCGATCAGGCTGGATCCGAACATCGTTCTACCTCCTCGGGTGCCGAAGCCCGGCGGCCACTTCGGACTCCGGTGTTCATCCGGCGGGTTCACTCCCCGAGGGCAGTGCCCCACCCGCCGCCGCGCCAAACCCCGGGGAGGCGGCGCGGCTGGACGGACATAACGGCATGAATCACCCGAACGCGCCGAAGGGTGGGTGTTCCCCGTGACGTGCGTGCGCCCGCTACCCTGGGTCGGCGGATCGGTCGGCCCGGCTCGGTCGTTCGGCTGGTCGTGGTCCGCGTCGCAGGGGAATTCGGAACCCGGAGGTCCGGATTGGGCTCGCCCAGGTGTGCCCAGTCCGCGAATTGCTCATCCCGGGGGGTGGCGACCGGGGCCGTTGGAGGAATACTCTCGGTCGCGGCCCGCGTACTGATGAGGCGCCCGTTGGGGCGAGTGGAGGTGCTCGCGTGAGCCTGTCGATCGTGAAGTCGATGCGTCCGGGTGGTGTCGTCCAGATCGCGCCCCGAGGGGAGATCGACGTCGACACCGCATACGAGGTCCGGGAGGCGATCGCCGAGGTGCTCGCCAAGGGGCGCCCCGCCCGGATCGAGCTCAACATGCGGCTCGTGACGTTCATCGACTCCGTCGGCATCAGCGCCATGGTGGCCGGCTTCCAGACCTGCGAGGTCAGCGGCGTCAAGCTGGTGGTCACCGAGCCGAGCCGGTTCGTGCACCGGCAGCTCTGGGTGACCGGCCTGCTCGGCCTCTTCGGCGCGCCCGAGCCCTGGTTCGCCGACGACGTCCCCGAGGTGCTCCCCGGCGCCTGAGCGCCGACCCTCGCCCGGCCACGGAGACCGTCGCCGACGGGCCGTCCGGCACCTCGCCGGCCGGGGGACCTTCGACCCGTTGCCAGCCCGGCCCCGGTACGGGACGATCGTCCGGACCCACGACGGCGAGGGGGACCGGTTGCAGAGCAGCGACAGCTTCAGCTACACCGTGCAGGCCCGGTGCCGCCGGGCGGACGCGGTGGCCCTGCTCGGTGACCTGAGCCGACAGGGCGAACTCCATCCGTTGATCGTGCGGGTCCGGCAGTTGCCGCCCCGGCCGGGCGCGCTCGCCAGCTATGCGATCACCGACCGGCTGGAGCTGGGTCCGCTGCACTTCCCGATCACCTACCAGGCGGACGTGCTGATCGCCAACGAGGACGAGGTGGTCACCGTCGCTCGGCAGCAACCGGCGACGACGGTGCGCAACCACACCCGCCTGCGTGACGAGCCCGACGGCGTGGTGCGGATCGACGTGGAGATCACCCTCACCGCGCCCGCGCCGCTGCTCGGCTACGCGTTCCGCCAGGCTCGGGCGGCTCACCTGGGCCTGGCCGCCCGCCTCGGCGCGACGCTCGAGGGCCGCCCGGCCTGACCGGGTCCCGCTCGATCCGTCCCCACGGCTTGTGGGTGGACAGCACGGTGGCGATCAGCAGCAGGGTGGTGGAGACGGCCGGCGCCACCACCAGGTCGACCCGCAGGTGCGCGTCGGCGGCCCCGGCGAGCACGCCGAGGTGCCGGATCCGGGGGGTCAGCAGGAGCAGCACCAGGCCGAGCATGACGGTGGTGAGCGCGAACTTCACCAGCACCCAGCGCCAGCGCAGCAGACCCCACGGGGTGAGCAGCGCGCTGGCCGTGCCGACCAGCCAGACCGCCACGCTCAGCGGCGCGAACAGCCAGGTGACAAGCAGCGCCGCCGCCGGGTAGACCACCTCGGGGTCGGCGCCGCGCAGCCCGGCCAGGCCGAGCGCGAGCAGCGTGAGGTCGGCGCCGAGCCAGCCCAGCGAGGTGACCAGGTGCGCGGTGAGCAGCGCCTTGCGGCCGGCGGGGGAGAGTCGTCTCATGCCCCGATCCCACCGGATCGGGGGGGGGGCCCGGGGGGGGGGGCCCCCCCCCCCCCGGGGGGGGGGGGGGGGGGGGGCGGGCGGGGAAGCACCACAGCGCACCGGGTGTGGGTTTGGGGGCGGGGGGGGGGGGGGGCCGGGGGGGGGGGGGGGGGGGTTTCTCGCCCCCCCCCCCCCCCCCCCCCGGGGCGCGCGCCCCCCCCGGGGGGCCCCCCGCGACGACATCCGGGGTACGTCGTGGAGCGTAGAGCGCTAGTAGACCGACAGGTGCACGTGGTTGGTGTGGTCGCTGGACGGGTCGCCGTTGCCGCCGCTGTAGGACTTCCAGCCGCTGCTGGGCAGCCAGATCCGCTTGAACCAGATCACGTAGAGCACGGCGAGCGGGTCCGCGTTGCGGATGAAGTACGCGGACAGGTTGTTGCCGTACGTCCTGTCGCCGCCGCTGGCGACCCCTCCGAAGCCGTCCTTCTGCGCCGCGAAGTCGCAGGCCCGCCCCTTCGGGTGCTCGCCCGAGCCGCTGGGCCGGTGGCAGGAGACGTACCGGGTGAAGCCGGCGGCCTTGGCCTGCTGCAACGCGTGCAGCGTGCGCGGGGTGATGCAGCCGCTGGCCGGCGTCGGGTCGTTGACGCTGCACGACTCCGCCGGCCACGACCCGTCGGAGTTGCGCTTGGCGGGTGTCGCGTTCGCCGAGGACGTGCCCCGGGTGCTGCCGCCGTCGTCGCTGTCGCGGGTGGTGGAGCTGCGCCGGTTCGCCACCTCCAGCGCCCGCTCGGCCTGCTCCTTGCGCTTGCCCATGAGCGTGACCTGCTTGCGCTGCTCCAGGATCTCGCCGTCGAGCGCGGTGCGGGTGCGGATCGCCTCGTCCCGGGTGGTGATCAGGTCGCGCAGCGTCCGGTCCTCGTGCGCGGCGACCGTCTCCAGCGCCGCGGCCCGGTCCATGAAGCCCTCCGGCGTCCGGCTGGCGAGCAGCGCCGCGGCGGTGCCCATCCGACCGGTGCGGTACGCCACCCCGGCGATCTCGCCGACCTTGGCGTCGCGCTCGGCCAGCTCCACGTCGATGGTCTTGAGCCGGTCGTTGAGCTGCTTCTGCCGGGTCACCGAGCGGCTCAACGCGGCCTTGGCGTCGAGCCAACCCTTGCTTGCCGCGTCGAGCTGGTCGCGCAGCGCGGGGGTGCCGCCCTCGTCGTCGTCGCCGGGTGCGGCGACGAGCAGGCCGGTCGGGGAAGCCGCCCGCGCCGCCGCGGCGGGGGAGACCGGCACGGTCACGACGCCGAGGGCCAGCATCGCGACGAGCAGGGCCGCCAACCGGGCGGCCGTCCGTCGTACAGGTGCCACTGTGGGCATTCAACGTGTCCTTCCGTCAACCGCCGACCGGGTTAGCTGACGGGTTCGGGACGGAAGATCCCTACCGCTGACGCGGATGCACCCCACGTACCTGGTTCCCCGGCTCGCCCTGCGGGCGATTAGGCGCCGGCCGTGCCGACGGGCGCCGGAGTGGTGCCCGTGGTGCGGCCGCGACCGAGCCTACCGGCGCTGCCCGGAGCCGGCGCCGCGAGCCGGCGCCGGCAACCGGGCAAAACCGGCATAAGAGAACAATAACCACAACGATTTAAGCCTGTCCTAATTACCACTCGGTCGGACCGCACGCCCCCGCTGACGCTCCGGGCTCGATCTGCAACGTGGCGTGGTCGATCGAGAAGTCCTCGTGCAGGGCGGCCCGGGCCGCGGCCAGCACGGTGGCGACCTCGGCGCCCTGGTCGATCGCCAGGTGCGCCGAGGCCACGTCCATGCCCGAGGTGAGCGTCCAGACGTGCAGGTCGTGCACCTCCGCCACGCCGGGCACCGCGGCCAGTCGGTCGTGCACCGCGGTCACCTGGAGGTGCTCCGGCGCGGCCTGCACCAGGATGCGTACGGCGGCGCGGCCGAGCCGCCAGGTGCGCGGCAGGATGAACAGGCCGATCGCCACCGCGACCAGCGGGTCGGCCCACCACCAGTCGGTGAGCGCGATGACCACCGCCGCGCCGATCACGCCGAGCGAGCCGAGCAGGTCGCCGAGCACCTCCAGGTAGGCCCCGCGCAGGTTGATGCTCTCCTGCGCGCCGGAGCGCAGCAGCGCGAACGCGGCGATGTTGGCGAGCAGGCCGAGCACGGCGACCACGAGCATCGGCCCGGCGAGCACCTCCGGCGGTTCGCCGAACCGGCGGACCGCCTCGATCAGCACGTAGATCGCGACGGCGCCGAGCAGCACCGCGTTGGCCAGCGCCGCGAGCACCTCCAGCCGGTAGAGCCCGAACGTGCGCTGCGGGTCGGTGCGGGCGCGCCGGGTGGCGCTGATCGCGGCGAGCGCCATGCCGATGCCGAGCACGTCGGTGAACATGTGCCCGGCGTCGGAGAGCAGGGCCAGCGAGCCGGTCGTGAAGGCGGCCACCGCCTCCACCAGCATCAGCGCGCTGAGCAGCGCGAAGGCGGCCCAGAGTCGCCCTCGGTGGCGGTGCGCCGCGTTGGCCACCACGCCGCTGTGGTCATGACCTGCGCCCACGCACACACCCTCCGCCCCGTGTCTCCGCCAGGACCAATCTATGCTCACATCGCTATGTATGCAAGTGAGGCGGGGTCACCCCACCGGATCGAGCGTGGTCAGGCGCTGGGTGGCCCGGGACAGCGCCACGTAGAGCGTCCGCACCCCGGAACCCGGGTCGGCCCGGATCTCGCCCGGCGCGACGAGCACCACGCCGTCGTACTCCATGCCCTTGGCCTGCAGGCTGGTCACCACCTGGAGCCGGCCGCCGCCCAGCGCGCCCAGCCAGCCGGCCACCTCGTCCCGGCGCGGCACCGGCGTGATCACCCCGACCGTGCCCTCCACCTCGGCCAGCAGCGTCCGGGCCGCCTCGACCGTGGCCGAAGGCAGCTCGGCGGCCGCCACGGAGCGCTGGACCGGCGGCACGCCGGTGGAGCGCACCGCGTCCGGCAAGGCCAGGTCCGGGTACAACCGGCGGATCTCCGCCGCCGCCACCGCGAAGATCTCCGCCGAGTTGCGGTAGTTGGTGGTCAGCTCGTAACGGTGCCGGCGACGCCGCCCCAACGCCTGGTCCCGGGCCCGGTCCAGCTCCTGCGGGTCGCCGGTCCACGCGGTCTGCGCCGGGTCGCCGACCACCGTCCAGGACGCCAGCCGCCCGCGCCGCCCCACCATCCGCCACTGCATCGGCGAGACGTCCTGCGACTCGTCCACCACCACGTGGGCGTAGTCGCGGTAGTCCGCCGGGCGCTCCCGGGCCGCCGCCCGCGCGGCCCGCTGCCGATCGGCGTACGTGCTCAGCTCGCGCACGCCGCCGGCGAGCTGGTAGGGGTCCCGCTTCGGCTTCGCCCGGCGCACCGGCGTGCCGAGCAACGCGTCCAGTTCGTCCAGCAGCGCGATGTCGGCCACCGTCAGCCCGTCCGCGTCGAGCGTCCGGTACGCGTCGGCGAGCAGCCGGATCTCGGCCGAGGAGAGCACCCCGCCGGCGTACCGGCGCAGCCGCTCCGGCCGCGCCAGCCAGCCCAGCACGTGGCGCGGGTGCAGCCGGGGCCACCACGCCTTGAGGAACTCGCGGAACTCCGGCCGCTCGATGATCTCGTCCTCAAACGCCGGCTGCTCCGGCAGCCGCCCCACCCGCAGCGTGCGGGCCTGCGCGTAGAGCGCGGCGAGCACCGCGTCGAACGCCGCCCGGCGCACCTCGTTGCGGCGCGCGCCCCGGGTCAGCGTCCGGTCCCGCACCGCGTCCAGCGCCGGCCGGTCCAGCCGCAGCAGCTCGCCACGGTAGAGCAGGCGCAGCTCCGCCGGGGAGTCCGGCACCGCGTCGCGGACCGCGCGCTCCAGCACCCGGCGCATCCGCAGCGAGCCCTTCACCGCCGCCACCTCCGGCGGGTCCGTCCGGGTCGCGGACAGGCCCGGGAAGAGCGAGCCGAGCGAGTGCAGGGTGGCGGTCTCCTCGCCGAGCGACGGCAGCACCGACGCGATGTACTCGACGAACACGCCGGACGGCCCGACCACCAGGATGCCGCCGCCGGCGTACCGGGCCCGGTCCGAATAGAGCAGGTACGCGGCCCGGTGCAGCGCCACCGCCGTCTTGCCGGTCCCCGGGCCGCCGGAGACGATCGTGACGCCGTTGCCGGGGGAGCGGATCGCCTCGTCCTGCTCCCGCTGGATGGTCGCCACGATGTCGCGCATGCCCCGGCCGGTCGCCCGGGACAGCGTGGCCAGCAGCGCGCCGTCGCCGACCACCGCCATGTCCGGCGGGGCGGCCTCCGGGTCCAGCAGGTCGTCCTCGATCCGGGTGACCTTCTCGGCGTGGGACTGGATCGTGCGCCGGCGCACCACGCCCCGCGGCTCGGCCGGTGTGGCCTGGTAGAACGCCGCGGCGGCCGGCGCCCGCCAGTCCACCACGAGCGTCTCCGCGTCGTCGGCGCGCACGCCGAGGCGGCCCACGTGCAGCACCTGCCCGGTCCGCAGGTCCAGCCGGCCGAAGACCAGTCCCTCGTGCTCGGCGTCCAGCACGTGCCGGCGCTGGGCGGCGTGGAAGACCATCGCGTCCCGCTCGACCAGCGCGCCGAACGTGCCGACCCGGGCGAGCTGGTACCCCTCCCGCTCGGCGTCGGCCGCGGACCGGCGCAGCTCGGCCAGCCGGGCGTACACCCGGTCGAGGTGCCGCTGCTCGGCGGCGATCTCCCGGTCCAGCGTGGTCTGGTCGGTCAACGCGGTGCTCCTGTGGTCGGACGGCGCAACGGGCTGAATGAGGGTACGGGCCGCCGGCAACCCGGGCGCCGGGGCCATGCCACGCGCCGGCCCATACCGGTGCCGGTTGCCCGTTATCCGGCTGTTCCCACCCGTTTCCCGGCCGTCCGTCCGCCGGTCAGCACCCGGCTCACCACGCCCGCCACGGCGGCGTTCACCTCGTCCGGGCGTTCCATCATCAGCATGTGCCCGGCGCCGGGGCAGACCGTCAGCTCGGTCGTGGGCAGCGCCGCCGCGATCGACTCGGCGCACGGCGGCGGCGTCAGCCGGTCCCGGTCGCCGACAAGCGCGGCGGCCGGCAGCCCGCCGAGCGCGGCGAGCGTCTCCAGCCGGTGCTGGGCGCCGATCGAGGCGCGGAACCCGCCGATCGAGCGGAGCGTGGCACGCGCCACCGCGGAGGTGACCAGCCGGATGTCCGCCGGGTCGCAGCGGTCGCCGAAGAGCATCCAGCGGATGCTGGGACGCAACGCGCGCAGCAGCGGGCGCGGCGGCCGCCAGCCCCCGCAACGGGCCAGCACCCCGGCCCCGGTGGTCTCGGCCAGCCGGATCAACCGGGCGATCCGCGGCGACAGCCCGTAGACCGTGTGCGTGTGCCCCTCCGCGGTGGTCGAGACGAAGACCAGGCCGGCGGTGCGGGCGGCGAACCGGTCCGGGTGGCGGTGCGCGTACTCCATCACGGTCATGCCGCCCATCGAGTGCCCGACAAGCACGACCGGGCCGGACGGGGCGAACTCGTCGACCACCGCGGCCAGGTCGTCGCCGAGCTGGGCCAGGGTGGCGTCGGGCAGGGCCAGGCAGCTCGACCGGCCGTGCCCGCGCGCGTCGTAGGCGACCAGCCGCGCCCGGTCGCCGAAGCGCTCCCGCAGGTCGGCGAGCTGGCGGTGCCAACTGCGGCCGTCAAGTGTCCACCCGTGCAGCAGGATCACCGTGACCTCGGCGTCGGCCGGGCCGGTCACCGTGACGTGCAGGCGTACGTCGTCGGGAAGCCTCAGTTCCATGGTCCACCTCCCGGGGCCGTCCGGTGCGTCACCGGAGTGACCCGGCGGTGACACCGGCGTTACCCGCCATGACACCACGGCAACCGGGACGGTGAGAAGATTCGCCGTCCACCCGCGCCGGTTCGGATCGGTGACCAGGCTGGGGGCATGCCGACCACGCCCGCCGCCCGCAGCCCCCGGGCCGCCCTGGCCGAGCTGCTCACCGGCAACCGCCGCTTCGTCAGCGGCCAGCCGCTGCACGGGCACGACGTCGGCGCCGCCGCGGCGGTGGCCTCCGGCGACCAGCAGCCGTACGCGGTGGTGCTGGGCTGCATCGACTCCCGGGTGCCGCTGGAGGCGATCTTCGACCAGACGTTCGGCTCGATCTGCGTGATCCGTACCGGCGCGCACGTGCTGGACCGGGCGGTCTGCGGCTCGATCGAGTACGTGGTCGGGCAGCTCGGCGTACGCCTGGTGATGGTGCTGGGCCACGAGCGCTGCGGCGCGGTCGCCTCGACCGTCGACGCGCTGCGCACCGGGCGGCGGCCCGACGGGGCGCTGGCCTACGTGGTGGACCGGATCGCGCCGGCGGTGGTCGAGGTGGGCGTGCACGACCCGGCCGTGCATCCGCTGGCGATCCGCCGGCACGTACGGCGGACCGTGGCCGCGCTGCGCGCCGACGATCTGCTCGCCGGCCCGGTGGCGGCCGGTGAGCTGGCCGTGGTGGGCGCGCTCTACGAACTGGCCACCAGCGAGGTCACGGTGCTGGCGGAGGAGGAGACGCAGGACCGCCCGCCGGGGTGATCCCCGACGGGCGGTCCTGGGTGGTGCGGGTGCGGGCGCTCAGCCCTCGAAGACGCCGGCCTCGACGAGACGCTTCTCGGTCGCGTCCCAGCCGTGCTCCGGGTGGGCCGCGGCCAGGCCGTTGATCTCGGCGCGGATCTTGGCGGCGTGGCCGGCGGCGGCCAGCGTGCGGATCTCCTCGACGAAGGCGTCGGAGTCGGTGCGCAGGTGCGCGGTCTTGCCGTTGGTCAGGTTGCGCACGTAGGCGTGCTTGCCGCCGTTGAGCGGGATCAGGTACTTGAACTCGCCCAGCACGCTGAGGGCGCCACCCTGGCCAGCCTGGCCGGCCCGGACTGACGCGCGCGCGGTCTTAGAGGTGTTGCTCGCCACGGAGGTACTCCTTGCAGACGTACGGTGGGGACGGGAAACGTCCGGGGGCTGATGCGGGTGACACCCGGGTGGATGCCGGCCCGCGAAGATTGTGCGGCGGCACACAACCGCCCAGAGAACTGTACACGACCGCGACACCTGGCTGGTGGTCGCGCCGTCACCGGGACACAACCGGGTCGGCCGCCCGGCTATTTCCGGCCGCCCGACCCCGGCGAATTTTCCGATTCGCTGGCGCACCACCTGTCACAGCCGTCATCATGTGTGCCAGAGGCCACTCGGGTGACGAGGTCGTAGGGGAAGACGCACCTCGGCTCACCGGGAGGTCACCGTGCCAACGCGTGGCGTCGTATACGTCCACTCGACCCCGCTCGCCGTGTGCTCGCACGTCGAGTGGGCGATCGCGCGCGTCCTCGCCGCGCCGGTCAACCTGCACTGGACGGCGCAGCCCGTCGACCACGGCGCCCGCCGCGCCGAGTGCGGCTGGACCGGCAGCCCGGGGACGGGTGCCGAGCTGGCTGCTGCCCTCCGGCAGTGGCCCATGATCCGTTTCGAGGTGACCGAGGAACCCAGTTCCGGCGTCGACGGCGAGCGCTTCATGTACGTCCCGGGACGGGGGCTGTTCCGGGCCACCGTCGGCGCGGCCGGCGACATCCAGCTCGGCGAGGACCGGCTGCGCACCCTGATGGCCGCCGCCCGCGCCCCGGAGGCGCTGGCGCACGCGCTGGACAAGGCGCTCGGCACCGCCTGGGACGCCGAGTTGGAGCCCTACCGGTACGCCGGTGACGGCGCCCCGGTGACACTGCTCACCCGGGTGGGGTGACGGCGGGGCGAGTTGCCCCGATACGGTGGGACCCGTGTCGATTTCCCCGCGGCGCTCCGCCGTCGCGCTCGCCGCACTGACCGCGCTGGTCGTCTCCGGCTGCTCGGACGGGCCGGACCGGCCCCGCCCGGCCCCGTCGAAGCCGGCGCCCTCCGCGCCCTCGTCGCCGACGCCCACCACCGCCGACCCGGCCGCCCGGGCGGCGGCGCTGGTCGCCACGCTCTCCGACGAGGACCTGGTCGGGCAGGTGCTGATGCCGTACGCCTACGGCAGCTCGGCCACCAAGGTCTCCGCCGGCTCGGCCGCCGGCAACCGGGCCCTGGCCGGCGTCGACACCCCCGCCGAGATGGTGGCCAGATATCGCCTCGGCGGCGTCATCCTGGTCGGCTTCAGCGCCGACGACCCGACCTCGGGCAACCAGGAGACCACGAACGTCGACAGCCCGAAGCAGGTCCGGGAGCTGACCGACGGGCTGCGCGACGCCGCCGGGAAGCTGCCCGCCGGCGCCGCGCCCTTCCTGGTCGGCACCGACCAGGAGTACGGCGTGGTCACCCGGATCACCGACGGGGTGACCCAGTTGCCCAGCCCGCTCGCCGCCGGCGCGGCCGGGAACCCGGCGCTGACCGAGGCCGCCTGGCGGGCCGCCGGGGCGGAACTGGCCGCGATGGGCGTCAACCTGGACTTCGCGCCGGTCGCCGACGTGCTGGCCACCCGCAGCACGGTGATCGGCTCGCGGTCCTTCGGGGCCACCCCGGCCACCGCGTCCCCGCAGGTGGCCGGCGCGGTACGCGGCCTGCAGGCCGAGGGCGTCGGCGCCGCGGTGAAGCACTTCCCCGGGCACGGCCTGACCGCCGCCGACTCGCACGCCGAGCTTCCTGTCGTCGGGCAGTCCCGGGCCGTGCTGGACCGCACCGCGTTCCCGCCCTTCCGGGCCGGGATCGACGCCGGCGCGATGGCGGTGATGTCCGCGCACCTCGACGTCAAGGCGGTCGACCCGGGCACCCCGGCCACGTTCTCCCGCAAGCTGCTCACCGACGTGCTCCGCGGCCAGCTCGGCTTCCAGGGCGTGGTGATCACCGACGGGATGAACATGCCGCCGGCCAAGAAGTGGTCGCCGGGCGAGGCGGCGGTCCGCGCGCTCAACGCCGGCAACGACCTCATCCTGATGACCCCGAACGTGAGCCAGGCGTACGACGGGCTGCGCGCCGCGCTCAAGGACGGCTCCCTGCCCCGGGCCCGCCTGGTCGAGGCGGTCACCCGGGTGCTCACCATGAAGTTCCGGCTGGCCGGGCACCCGCAGCCGGCCCTGTCGACGCTGGACACGGCCGAGCACCGCAAGGCCGCCGCCGACCTGGCCGCCGCCGCGGTCACCGTGCTGCGCGGCTCGTGCGGGGGCGCGGTGGCCGGCCCGGTGCGGGTCACCTCCTCCGGCGGCCGGGACCGCACCCGGGCGCTGCTGACCGAGGCGCTGACCGCGGCCGGGGTCAAGGTGGTGTCCTCCGGCGGCACCGTGGTGCACCTGGTCGGGTACGGCGACGGCGCGAAGGACCTGCGCGCCGACGCGGCCGTGACGGTGGCCATGGACACGCCGTACGTGCTGTCCGGGGCGAAGTCGCCGACGGTGCTGGCGACCTACTCGTCCACCCGGGCGTCGATGACCGCGCTGGCCGCGGTGCTGGCCGGCAAGGCCCGCCCCACCGGCCGCGCCCCGGTCCCGGTCCCCGGCCTCCCCGCCACCACCTGCAAGGTGTAAGGAGGGGCCCCCGGTTAACGCCTGCGGTAGAGGAGGGGGCCCCGCTTGACACCCCGCGCGGGGAAACCCGGGTGCGGTGCCGGGTGCCCGGGTGGCAGGGTCAGCGCCCATGGGAGAGGCAGCGCAGGGGTTCCGCTACGTGGCACGCGCCGACGGCACCGTGGTGATCACGCACCACGGGCGGGCGGCGGGCACGTTGCGCGGTGGTCGGGCCGCGCAGTTCCTGGCCGAGGTGGACGACGACCCGCAGTTGGTGATGGCCCGCTGGACCGGCAACTACCGGCACGGCAACGAGCGGACCGCCCGCCAGCACCCCCGCAACCGTGGCTGACCGTTAGGAGGGGCCCCCTTCTAACAGACGTCCGTTAAAAGGGGGCCCCTCCTTACCCGCCTCAGGGGCGGGTGAAGACCAGCGCCACGTTGTGGCCGCCGAAGCCGAACGCGTTGTTCAACGCGGCCGGGATCTCCAGGTGCCGGGCCTTGTGCGCGGCCACGTCCAGGTTGAGCCCGTCGTCCGGGTCGTCCAGGTTGATCGTCGGCGGCACCACGCCGTCGCGGATCGCCAGGATGGTGGCGATCGACTCCAGCGCGCCGGCCGCGCCGAGCAGGTGACCGGTCATCGACTTGGTGGCGGTGAGCAGCGGGTGGTCACCGATCGCCTGGTGCAGCGCGCCGATCTCCAGCATGTCGCCCACCGGCGTGGAGGTGGCGTGCGCGTTGACGTGCACGATGTCGGTGCGGGCCACGTCCGAGTCGGCGACCGCCTTGGCGATGGCCCGGATCGCGCCCTCACCCTCGGCGTGCGGCTGCACCATGTCGTACGCGTCGGAGGTGATCCCGGCGCCGGCCAGCCGCGCGTAGACCCGCGCGCCCCGGGCGGCGGCGTGGTCGGCACGCTCCAGGACCAGCAGGCCCGCGCCCTCGCCCAGCACGAAGCCGTCGCGGGCCTTGTCCCACGGCCGGGAGGCCTTCTCCGGCTCGTCGTTGCGGGTCGACATGGCCCGCATCGAGGCGAAGCCGGCGATCGGCAGCGGGTGGATGACCGCCTCGGTGCCGCCGGCCACCACCACGTCGGCGCGGCCGGAGCGGATGATGTCCAGGCCCAGCGCGATCGCCTCCGCGCCGGTCGCGCAGGCGCTGGCCACCGAGTGCACGCCGGCCTTCGCGCCCAACTCCAACCCGACCCAGGCGGCCGGGCCGTTCGGCATCAGCATCGGCACCGTGTGCGGGGAGACCCGCCGCGGGCCGGACGCCTCCAGGATGTCGTCCTGGGCGAGCAGGGTGGTGGCGCCGCCGATGCCCGAGCCGACGCTGACCGCCAGCCGCTCCGGGTCGACCCCGGGCTCGGTCAGGCCGGCGTCCGCCCACGCCTCCCGCGCGGCGATCAGGGCGATCGCCTGCGAGCGGTCCAGCCGGCGCAGCTTCACCCGGTCCAGCACCTCGGACGGGTCCACCGCGAGCTGGGCGGCGATCCGGACGGGCAGTTGCGCGGCCCACTCCTGGGTGAGCGCACTCACCCCGGAGCGGCCGGCGAGCATGGCGTCCCAGGTCGACGCGACGTCCCCGCCGAGCGGGGTCGTCGCGCCGAGCCCGGTGACGACGACGTCGGGGCGACTCATGATCAGGACTGCGCCTCGATGTAGCTGACCGCGTCCCCGACGGTCTTCAGGTTCTGCACCTCGTTGTCCGGGATCTTGACGCCGAACTTCTCCTCGGCCGCCACCACGACCTCCACCATGGAGAGCGAGTCGACGTCGAGGTCGTCGGTGAAGGACTTCCCCTCGGCCACGTCGTCCGGGTTCACGCCGGCAACCTCTTCGAGGATCTCGGCGAGGCCGGCGGTGATCTCGTCACGGGTCATTGCGGTTGGTTCCTCTCATCGGGGGTTCTCTCGGTGGCCGGCGACGCCGACCACCGCACCTGGAGCGCGTACGCGCCCGAGGGGGTCATCAGGGGCAGCGGACGACCTGACCGGCGTAGGTCAGGCCGCCGCCGAAGCCGAACAGCAGCACCGGGGCGCCCGCGGGCACCTCGCGCCGCTCGACAAGCTTCGACAGGGCCAGCGGGATGCTCGCCGCCGACGTGTTGCCGGACTCGACGATGTCCTTGGCGATGATCGCGTCCGGGATGTTCAGCCGCTTCGCGATGCCGTCGATGATCCGGCCGTTGGCCTGGTGTGGCACGAACGCGGCAAGCTCCGACGGCTGGACCCCGGCCCGCTCGCAGGCCTGCAACGCGAGCGGGGCCAGCGAGGTGGTGGCCCAGCGGAACACCGACTGCCCCTCCTGCGCGATGTAGGGCTGCCAGCCCTCGATCCGTACCGCGTCGCTCTTCTCCGGCGCGGAGCCCCACACCACCGGCCCGATCCCGGCCGGCTCGTCGTCGGCGGTCGCGGTGACCACCGCGGCGCCGGCGCCGTCGCCGAAGATGATGCAGGTCGACCGGTCGGTCCAGTCGGTGAAGTCGGAGAGCTTCTCCGCGCCGACGACTATCGCGTTGCGCGCCGCGCCCGCGCGGATCGCGTGATCCACCGTGCCCAGCGCGTACGCGAAGCCGGAGCAGGCGGTGTTGACGTCGTACGCCCCGGGCGCGTTGATGCCCAGCTTGGCCGCGACCCGGCAGGCCACGTTCGGGCTGCGGTCCACCGACGTGCAGGTCGCCACCACGACGAGGTCGATGTCGGCGGCGGTCAGCCCCGAGTTGGCCAGCGCCTTCCCGGCGGCGGCGATGGCCATGTCGGCCACCGTTTCGTCGCCGGCGATCCGCCGGGTGACGATGCCGACCCGGTCGCGGATCCACTCGTCGTTGGTGTCGACCATCTGCGCGAGTTCGTCGTTGGTGACCACGCGGGAGGGCTGGTAGTGCCCCATCGCGGCGATCCGGCTGCCGGCCATTTAGTGCGATCCTCCGATGCGGACGAGGGGCTGGCCCGGGGCGACCGGGTCGGCGTGGTGCGCGAGCCACTCGGTGAGCGGCCCGCTGTGGTGCGCGGTCACCTCGACCGGGCCCTGCCGGCCCGCGACGTGGCCGAGGACCTGACCGGCGTGCAGCTCGGCCCCCTCGGTCAGCTCGGCCGCGGGCGTGAAGACGCCGGCGGCGGGGGCGACCACCACCCGGAAGCGGGCCACCGGGCGGTGGGCGGCGGGGCCGCCGTGCCGCGCGGCGAGCCGCCGGGCGGCGGGCAGGTCGTCCGGGGTGTTCAGGGTGACGATCTCCGGCGCGCCCTCGCCCTTGAGCTCCCGCTTGACCAGCCCGGCCAGCGTGCCGGCGGGCGGCAGCTCGATCACGCCGGTGACGCCGAGGTCGGCCAGCGCGCGCATGCACAGGTCCCAGCGGACCGGGGCGGTCACCTGTCGGACCAGGCGCTGGACGCTCTCCCGGCCGTGCCCGACCGGCTCGCCGTCGAGGTTGGACAGCAGGATCCGGGCCGGATCGGCGACGGTGACACCGGCGGCCACGCCGGCCAGCGCGGTCTCGGCCGGGGCCATGTAGGGGGTGTGGAACGCGCCGGCCACCTGGAGCCGGATGATCCGGGCCCGGGTCGGCGGCTCGGCGGCGAGCTTGTCCAGCCCGGCGAGCGCGCCGGCGGCGACGATCTGGCCGGCGCCGTTGCGGTTGGCCGCGTACAGCCCGTGGGCCTCGAGCGCGGCGAGCACCTCGTCCGGGTCGCCGCCGAGCACGGCGGCCATCCCGGTCGGCTCCAGCGCGCAGGCGGCGGCCATCTCCCGACCGCGTACGCCGGCGAGCGTCACGGCCGCCTCGGCGGGCAGCACCCCGGCCAGCGCGGCGGCGCCCAGCTCGCCCACGCTGTGCCCGGCGACCAGCGCCACGTCGTGCATCGGCAGGTGCTCGGCGGCCAGCAGCGCGGCGGCGACCAGCAGCGGCTGGGTGCGGGCGGTGTCCTTGATCTCGTCCGCGTCCGCCCGGGTGCCGAGGTGGATCAGGTCGACCCCGGCCAGCGCCGACCACCAACGCAGGCGCGCCTCGACGCCGGCGACGTCGAGCCAGGGGTTCAGGAAACCGGGCTTCTGCGAACCCTGTCCGGGGGAGAGTACGGCGAGCACGTGTACGACTCTGACGGATACTCGTGAGTCGCGCTGTAACGCACGGCACGAAACCGCACTAGAAGCTTTAGAGGATTCCTACAAAGATCGGCGGCGGTCGTCACCGCTCTGGGCGGCTTTCCGACCCGCTGCGCTCGCTGTCTGGTTCGGGACCGGTGCGACGGCCGGTGCCACCGGGTCGAGCCGGCCCACGGTCAGCGCGATCTGAAGCGCGAACGCGTCCCGCGGCGACAGCGGCGAGAAGCCGGTCACCTCGGCGATCCGCTTGAGCCGGTAGCGCACCGTGTTCGGGTGCACGAACAGCGCCCGCGCGGCGCTCTCCAGCGTGCCGCCCGCGGCGAAGAACGCGTCGAGCGTCTCCAGCAGCTCGCCGCCGGCACGGGCCAGTGCCGCGTACACGTCGTGGCGCAGCCGGCGGCGGGCCTCGGCGTCGCCGGCCAGCGCCCGCTCGGGCAGCAGCTCGCCGGCGGAGACCGGGCACGGCGCGGTCGGCCAGGCCGGCGCGGCCCGGAACCCGGCCAGCGCCGCCCGCGCGGACTCGGTCGCCTCGTCCAGGCTGGGCACGGCCGGGCCGACCACCACCGGCCCGTCGCCGAACGCGGTACGCAACTTCTCGGTGGCCGCCAACGGGTCGGCGGCCCCACCGAGCACGATGACCAGCCGGTCGCCGTGCACGCCGCCGATCACCTCGACGCCGATCCGACGGGCCTGCCGGTAGACCGTGTGCAGCACGGCGGCCACCTCGCCGCCGGGGGAGCGGCCCACCGCCACCGCCACCGGCGGCGCGTCCGACCAGCCCAGCGCCGCGGCCCGGCTGGCCAGCACGTCCGGTGAGTCGCCGCGCAGCAGCGCGTCGACGAGCAACGCCTGCAACCGGGCGTCCCAGGAGCCGCGGGTCTCGGCGGCCCGCGCGTAGACCCGCGCGGCGGCGAATGCGATCTCCCGGGAGAAGCGCAGCACGGCCTCCCGCAGCGACTGCTCCTCGCCCGGCACGGCCAGCTCCGACACCTGCTCCTCGACGACCTCGATGGTCACCTTGATCAGCGCCACGGTCTGCTGAAGGCTGATCGAGCGGGCCAGCGCCTGCGGCGCGGTGGCGAAGACCTCGTCCGACACCTCCTGGGTGCGGTCGGTCGCGCCGCCGCCCTGCCGCAGCCACTGCACCAGCGACCGCACGCCGGCCTGGGCGACCACCATCACCCACGAGCGCTGGTCGGCCGGCAGCTCCCGGAACCACAGCAGGCTCTCGTCCATCCGGGCCACGCTGGCGGTGGCCAGGCTGCCCGCGGCCCGCTCGATGCGGCGCAGCGTCGCCGACGTCTCCGTCCCGCCCGGTTCGCTCACCGCACCAGCCTGACACGCGCTGACCAGCGGATCCACTCCACGTTCGTGGCCCGCTCCCCGGCGGGCGATCTCCACCGGTACGCGCTGACGATCTCGTCGGGCCGGGCCAGTACGGTGTCAGGGCGCGTCGGGGCGTTCCGCCCGACGGGCGACGGCGAGGGTGAGGAGACCGGAATGGCGCACGGGGAGGCCGAGCACGGCTGCGCCCAGGACGAGCCCTGCCGGCCGGGCCACGACCAGCCGCGGCGGACGGGTCTGACCCATCCGGGTGAGGCCGCCGGGCGGTCGCCCGAACGCGACGACGAGCCGGCGGTGCCGCGACAGCGGGTGGTCGAGCCGGCGTGCCCGGCGGTCGAGCCGGCGCCGGCCCGGACCTGCCGCAGTGACCAGGCCGGCTGGGCCGGTGGTCACCGGCACGGCGCGGTGCGCCCGGGCAGCCGCACGACCCGCCGGGAGCGGCCGCCGCGTCGCTGGTGCTGACCACGCGAGCCCCGTCCGGCGGTTAGCGTGGGTGGGTGAAGGCGATGGCTATCGACGCGTACGGCCCGGCCGACCTGCTCACCCCGCACGAGCTGCCCACCCCGCCCGTCGGGCCGGACACGGTCCTGGTGCGGGTGCGTGCCGCCGGGGTCAACCCGGTCGACTGGAAGATCCGCGCGGGACACCTCGACGGCGCGTTCCCGAGCCACTTCCCGCTGGTCCCGGGGTGGGACGCGGCCGGGGTGGTGGAGGCGGTCGGCCCGGCGGTTGTCGGGTTCGCGGTCGGCGACGAGGTGATCGGCTACGTCCGCCGCGACGACGTGCAGCACGGGACGTACGCGGAACTGGTCCCGGCCCCGGAGCGGTGCCTGGCCGACAAGCCGGCGCAGGCGTCCTGGGCGCAGGCGGGCGGGCTGCCCCTGGCCGGCCTGACCGCCTACCAGACCTTGCAACTGGCCCGCACCGGCGCCGGCGACACCGTGCTGGTGCACGGCGCGTCCGGCGGGGTGGGCCACCTGGCGGTGCAGGTGGCCCGGGCGCTCGGCGCCGGCCGGGTGATCGGCACGGCGAGCGAGGCGAACCACGACTTCGTCCGGTCGCTGGGCGCGGAGCCGGTCGCCTACGGCGATGGTCTGGCCGACCGGGTCCGCGCGGTCGCGCCCGACGGGGTGGACGTGGTGCTGGACCTGTTCGGCGGCGACGCGCTGGACGTCTCCGCCGAGCTGATCACCCGGCCGGCGCGGCTGGTCTCCACGGCCGACCCCGAGCACGTGACCCGGCTCGGCGGCACCTATGTCTTCGTCAAGCCGTCCACGGCCGACCTGAGCGTGTTGGCCGGGCTGGTCGACGCCGGCCGGCTCACCGTGCACCTGGCCCAAACGTTCCCGCTGGCCGAGGCGGCCGAGGCGCAGCGGCTGGTGGAGGCAGGGCACGTCCGGGGCAAGGTCGTGCTGACGATCTGAGCATGGGTGACCGCACCGAGCGGAGCGAGGGCCGGGAGCCCGTGCCCGGCCGGCAGCCGAGGCTCAGCGGGTGCGGCGACGCACCAGGAGCGCGATGCCGGCCAGCCCGACGGTGATGACCAGCACCACGCCGATGTTGAGCAGCAGCAGCCGCTGGAGTTCGGCGAGCGCGGTGTCGAGGTTGCCCTTCGGGTCGAGCGCATCCTCCGGCAGGACCCGCTCGCCGCCACCGATGCCGCCGGAGAGCGTGTCGAACTGGGGCGCCAGCGGCACCCCGACGGCGCGCAGCGTCTCGGACATGTTGAGGCGACCCAGGAACCAGCCGGCCCGCGGATGGCTCAGGTCGGGCTGCTTGGCCGGCCGGTAGACGCGGGGGCCGCCCTTGGCGAGCGGGAACAGGTCGAACGTGTTCTTCGGCGTGCCGGCCACCAGCACCACCACCGTGTACTTCGGACCGAGGTCCTTGGCGGCGGGGCCACGCAGCTGCCCGGTGGCCCCCAGCCACTTGACCTGGTCGATGATCATGTTGACCTCGGCCGGTCGGGTGTCGCCCCGGAGTTGCAGCGGCTGGTCGAGCCGGTCGCCGGTGATGTCCACGCCCGGCGGGGCGAGCTTCGGCGCGGCTGCCGCGGCCGTCGTACCAGTGAGCGCGAGCGAGCACGCGAGTGCCACCGCCGCCCCGGCCACGACGGTCAGCAGCCGTCTCACCTTCCGGACCATCGCCGCCTCCTCGCCCCGTTCGATGGCTGGCTTCCTGCCGGTCACACTGGACCCGCCCACCTGAAAGACTCCGCAGAACGTCGCGTGGTTGCAGTAGGTGGAAGAGTAATTGGAACTATCTGCGAGCTGAGACCGACCAATGGAACGGCCGAAGATCAGCGGCCGGATCTTACCCGGACGGAGGGGTCCATGGGGGGCAGGGTTGCCCGCACGACACGTGCCTGGCTGCTGGTGCTCGGGGTGGCGGCGGGGGTGTCGCTGCTGTCGCCGGCCACGCCGGCCAGCGCGCACAATTCGTTGACCGGTAGCGATCCCCGGAACGGTGCCCGGGTGGCCACCGCGCCGAAGCGGATCGAGTTGCGCTTCCTCGCCACACCGAAGGAGGCCACCACGAAGGTGACGGTCACCGGGCCGGACAACGTGGCCGCCACGGGCGGCGCGCCGACGTTCGCCGGCAAGCGGGTGAGCGTGCCGTTCACCCCGGGCGCGGCCGGGCTCTACATCGTGACCTATCAGCTCGCGTCCGACGACGGGCACCCGGTCACGGGCGAGATCCGCTTCACCCTGACCACCGGCACCCCGGCGGAGTCCCCGTCGCCGACCGCGACGCCCACCGCCGCGCCCACCCCGACCGCGTCGCCGAGCGCCGCCGCGCCGACGTCGGCGAGTGCGACCCCGGCCGCCGCCGCGGACGACGACGGGGGTACGGGATGGTGGTGGGCGCCCGTCGTGGTCCTGGTGCTGGCAGCGCTGGCCGGCGGCCTGGTGCTGCGCCGCCGCGCCCGTCGACGCTGACCTGATGCCGCCCGGCCCGGACCGGCGCCGCCACGCGTGCCGTGCCGTGCCGTGCACCAGACACCCATGACGTTCCACCCACCAACTCCTCGGAGCGTCACTGCAGCACCATGGGTGTCTCAGCTCCACCTAGGCACCCATGGTGTTCCACTCGCCGGCCGGCCGGGGCGTGACTGGAACACCATGGGTGTCCCAGGTCGGCGCAGACAGCCATTGGGGCAGGATGGTCGTCTCGGGCCGTCCAAGCCATGTCAACTCCGGCCGTATCGGGGCCGTGCCGTGCGGTCGGTCGTGTGCGACCGGTCGCCGCGTGAGCCGCGGGCGCTGGCCGGCCGAGCCGTGATGGCGCCTGCCGCCCCCTATCCGGCGGCCGAACACTCAGCGTAACGGTGGCCGGAAACAGTGCGGCGGAGAGCGATATGCCTCTGAGGCATAAATATGACTCAGAGGCATATCGCTCAAACGTCCTGCCATCTTCGGCGACGACACGCCGAGGAACCCGCCGCGCCGATCAGCCGTCCGCAGCGCCCCAGCGACACCACCGCCCCGCCTGCCGGTCGCGGTCACGGCACGCCGAAGGGCCTGACCGGCAGCCGCGCGACGCCGGCACCGTTTCGGCGGCCATTGCGGCACGCCGAGGTAACCGCCACGTTGGTCGCGGCAGGCCGAGCATCCCGCCGGCCCTCACGTCCGTCTCGGCCACTCCGGCTCGCCGCCTCCTGCCGGCCGCCACGTCGCGAGCGCCGACGCGGTGGCGTGGCGGCGGGGCGGGGCGGCGTGGTGGCGTGGTGGCGGGGCGGCGTGGTGGCGTGGTGGCGGGGCGGGATGGGGCTCAGACCAGGCGTACCCGGGCGGCGCGCAGCCGGGTCAGCGTGCGCTCGCGGCCGAGCACCTCCAGCGACTCGAACAGCGGCAGCCCGACGGTGCGGCCGGTGACCGCGACCCGGACCGGCGCCTGCGCCTTGCCCAGCTTCAGCCCGCGCTCCGCGCCGACCGCCTCCAGGGTGGCCTTCAGCGACTCGGCGTGCCAGGGCTCCAGCGACTCGAACGCGGCGATCGCGGCGTCCAGCAGGTCGGCCGCGCCCTCCTTCATCGCCTTCGCCCAGGCCGCCTCGTCGATCAGCGGGTCGGCCAGGAACAGGAAGTCGACGTTCGGCACGATCTCGCCGAGCACCGCGATCCGGGTCTGCGCCAGCGGCGCCACCGCCGCGAACGCGGCCGGGTCGAACTCGTCCGGCTGCCACGGCGGCGGGGCGATGGTGTCGGTGCCGGTGAGCCACGGCTGGCAGGCGGCGACGAAGTCGTCGACCGGCAGCGCGCGGATGTACTCGCCGTTGAACGCGCGCAGCTTCTTCTCGTCGAAGAAGGCGGGGGAGGGGTTGACCTCGTCGAGCCGGAACTCGTCCTCGATCACCGACCAGGGCACGATCTCCCGGTCGCCCGAGGGAGCCCAGCCGAGCAGCATCAGGTAGTTGCGCATCGCGTCGGCGAGGTAGCCCTCGTCCCGGTACGCCTCCAGGGCGACCTTGTCGCGACGCTTGGACAGCTTCTGCCGCTTCTCGTTGACCACCACGGGCACGTGCGCCCAGATCGGCGGCTTGACCCCGAGCGCGTCCCAGAGCAGCTGCTGCTTCGGGGTGTTGGGCAGGTGCTCCTCGGCCCGGATCACGTGGGTGATCCCCATGGTCATGTCGTCGACCACGTTGGCGAGCAGGAAGACCGGGGAGCCGTCGCCGCGGGCGATGACGAAGTCCTCGATCAGCTTGTTCTCGAACGTCGGCTCGCCCCGGATCAGGTCGACCACCACGGTCTCGCCCTCGTCCGGGGTGCGGAAGCGCAGCGCCCGGCCCTCGCCCGCCGGCAGGCCCCGGTCGCGGCAGAAACCGTCGTAGCCGCGGTGCTGCGAGCCGGTACGCGCCTGCACGTCCTCGCGGGTGCAGTCGCAGTAGTAGGCCCGGCCGGCCTCGTAGAGGCGCTGGGCGGCGGCGCGGTGCTCGCCCGCGTAGGAGGACTGGAAGTAGGGGCCCTCGTAGCTGCCGCGCGCGATGCCGATCCAGTCGAGCGCGGAGAGGATGCCCTCGGTCCACTCCGGCCGGTTGCGGGCCGCGTCGGTGTCCTCGACGCGCAGCACGAACACCCCGCCCTGCTGCTTGGCGAAGATCCAGTTCTGCAGCGCCGAGCGGGCGCCGCCGACGTGGAACATTCCGGTCGGGGAGGGGGCGAAGCGTACACGTACCGTCACGTCCCCCAGCCTACGGCGGACCGCGACCGCATTCCGGCAGGGGGCCGGTCAGGGCACCGCCTTGATCTTCACGACCAGCGCGCTGCCGACCAGGGTTACCACCGCGGTGGCCGCGTAGAGCGTGGGGTATCCGCCCAGGTGGACCACGATCGGGGCGGAGAGCGCCGGCCCGAGCACCTGGGGCGCGGAGTTGGCGATGTTGATCACGCCGAGGTCCTTGGCGCGGTCGGTGGCGGCGGGCAGCACCTGGGTGATCAACGCGGCGTCCACCGCCAGGTAGACGCCGTAGCCGGCGCCGAGCAGCAGCGCGGCGACGATCGCCATCGGCCAGACCGGCGCGACCGCGAGCAGCGTCGCCGCCACCGCCATGATCAGCCCGGAGACGATCACGAACACCTTGCGCCGGCCGGAGCGGTCGGAGATCCGCCCGGCGACCACCGCGGTCAGCATCATGCCCAGCGTGTAGAGCAGGATCAGCACCAGCAGCGAGCCCTCGGGGTCGGCCACCCGCACCCCGTCGGTGAGGAAGTAGAGCAGGTAGAGCGTGCCGAGCGCGTTGCCGAGCTGCACCAGGAACCGGGTGAACCACGCCCAGGCGAAGTCCGGGTGGCGGCGCGGGCTGATCCACATCGAGGCGAGCAGGGCGCGTGCCCGCAACGGCGACCGGTGCTCCCGGGGCAGCGGATCGTCCTGGGTGAGCAGCGCGAACGGCAGCGACAGCAGCAGCACGGCGAGCGCGATCGCCACGTACCCGGCGGCGTTGCCGGTGACCACGGCGGTGACCAGCACCGCGCCGAGCACCAGGCCGAGCGCCTGCGGGATGCCCACCCAGCCGGAGACGCCGCCGCGCTGGGCCACCGGCACCCGGTCCGGGATCGCGGCGGTGAGGCTGGCCAGCATGGCGTTGAAGCAGACCTGCGCGGCCACCCAGGCCACCGCCACCCCCGCGATGGTGTCCTGCCGGGCCAGCAGCACCAGGGCGACCGCGCCGACCACCGCGCCGGTCGCGGTCCAGACGTGCCGGCGGCCGAAGTGCCGGTTGGCCAGCCGCAGCGAGGTACGGTCCGACAGCGCGCCGGCGAGCGGGTTGGCCAGCACCGCGGCGAGCGCGCCGAGGCCGGTCACCACCGCCAGCATGGCCTCCTTGTCGCCGGGTGAGATGCGTTCGATCTGCTGCGGCAGCAGCACCTGGATCGGGGTGAAGAACGCCATCCAGACGCCCAGGTTGGCCGCGAAGATCAGCGCGATCCAGCTCCGCCGCACCGGCACGGTCGGCTCGGCGAGCGCCGCCGGCAGCGAGGCCGGCGTCGGGTTCACCGTGGTCATCGCCGGATCAGGTCCCGGAACCAGGCGTACGAGGACTTCGGGGTACGCCGCTGGGTCGGGTAGTCGACGTGCACCAGGCCGAAGCGTTTGGTGAACCCCTCCGCCCACTCCCAGTTGTCCAGCAGCGACCAGACGAAGTACCCGGTCACCGGCACGCCCGCGCCGATCGCCTCGTGCACCGCGCGCACGTGCCCGTCCAGGTAGGCGATCCGCTCGGGGTCGTGCACCCGGCCGTCGGCGTCCGGCGCGTCGTCGTAGGCGCACCCGCTCTCGGTGACCTGGATCGGCGGCAGCGCGTCGCCGTAGCGGTCGTGGAGCTGGCCCAGCAGCTCACGCAGCCCGTCCGGGGCCACCGGCCAGTCGAACGCGGTGCGCGGGTAGCCGTCCAGCGGCACCATCTCGAACGGCAGCGGCGAGCCCTCCTCGGGCGCCCGGATGCCTGTCGGGTTGTAGTAGTTCACCCCGAGCACGTCGATCGGCGCGGCGACGACGTCGAGGTCCCCGTCCCGGACCACGGCCGGGTCGAGGCCGGGCGCGTCGGGGTAGCCGCGGCCGAGCAGCGGGTCGGTGAAGAGCCGGTTGTGCAGCGCGTCGTACGCCCGCGCGGCGGCCCGGTCGGCGTCGGTGTCCCCGACCAGCCGCACCGGCGAGTAGTTGTTGGCGATCGCCACCTCGCTGATGCTGCGTGCGCGCAGCGCGGCGACCGCGAGACCGTGCCCGAGGAGCTGGTGGTGGGCCACCGGGAAGGAGTCGAAGAGCAGCATCCGGCCGGGCGCGTGGGTGCCGATGCCGTAGCCGAGGGTCATGTGGATGAACGGCTCGTTGAGAGTGATCCAGAGCTTCACCCGGTCGCCGAGGCGGGCCGCGGTCAGGTCGGCGTACTCGGCGAAGCGGGCGGCGGTGTCCCGGTTCAACCAGCCGCCGGCGTCCTCCAGCGGCTGGGGAAGGTCCCAGTGGTAGAGCGTGGCGACCGGGTCGATGCCGGCGTCGAGCAGGCCGTCCACCAGCCGGTCGTAGAAGTCCAGCCCGTCCGGGTCGGCCGGGCCGGCGCCGCCGGGCTGAACCCGGGGCCAGGCGACCGAGAACCGGTACGCGGACACACCCAGTCCGGCCATCAGCGCGGTGTCCTCGGCGTACCGGTGGTAGTGGTCGCAGGCCTCGTCGCCGGTGCTGCCGTCGACGATCCGGCCCGGCTCGTGGGCGAACGTGTCCCAGATGGACGGACCTCGGCCGTCGGCGCCTGTCGCTCCCTCGATCTGGTACGCGGAGGTGGACACCCCCCAGCGGAAGCCGGCGGGGAAGTCGGGCAGCGGCACCGTCGTCAATTCGCCCTCCCAAGACATGAAGCGTGTTCGCACTCTAGGGGGTGGCTGGTCGCCGCGCTATAGGCCGGGAAGACGGCCGACACAAGGGCGTTCGGCGTGTCTTCTCCGATCCCGTCCGCTTAAGTCCGATTTACACATAGAGTGCCAAATATCGCGGATGTGATTTAAGTGGGGGAAAGACGCTCATGATCCTCGTGGAACGTAGCGCGCACGTGGCGGCGCCGGTAGAAGTGGTCTGGGACGTCGTGCAGCGGGCCGAGCAGTTGCCGGCCTGGCTGGCGGGGGTCCGCGCGGCCGAGGTCCTCTCCGGGGAGGGGTTCGGCCGGCGGCAACTGGTCCAGGCCGGGCGCGGCGCCGCCCACGAGGCCGAGGTGATCGCCTATCAGGAACCGACCCTGATCGGCTGGCGCGAACGGGCCAAGGGCGCCGGCGCCCGGGCCGAGGCGCGCACCGAGATCTACGTCCAGCTCACCGCGGACGAGGAGGCCGGCGGCACGGTCGTCCGGTTGATCGTGGTGCGGTGGCCCGCCGGGCCGGTCAAGGCCGCCATGCTGCGGCTCGGCCTGCGCCGGGTCGGCGCCGACCTGGAGGACTCGCTGGCCCGGCTGACCGACCTGGCCGCCGTCGGCTGACCGGGTCACAGTCCCGGCGTCGCCCGCAACGGTGATGGTCCGGCATCCCGGCCAGGGACGCCGGACCATCGTCGTGTCCGTCCGCCGCGCGACGTCTCTCACCGACGTCGGCGGTGAGAAGGGGCCCCTTCTCTGCGGGAGGCGTTAAGAAGGGGCCCTTCCTTTCACCTACTAGCTGTCGCCGCCGGTCTCGCCGACCGGGGCGGCGTTCACGTCGTCCAGGGCGTACTTGCGGGCGGCGTCGGCCGGCACGTGCGCCGGGACCGTGCCGCGCAGGGCGAGCTGCCGCAGCGTGGCGACCGCCACCGACTCGGCGTCCACGTGGAAGTGGCGGCGCAGCGCGTGCCGGGTGTCCGACATGCCGAAACCGTCGGTGCCCAGCGAGGTGTAGTCACCCGGCACCCAGCGGGAGATCAGGTCCGGCACCGCGCGCATCCAGTCGCTGACCGCGACCTTCGGCCCCTCGGCGTCGGCCAGCTTCCGCTGGACGTACGGCACCCGCTGCTCGTCGCCCGGGTTGAGCAGGTTGTGCTCCTCGCACTCCACCGCGTCGCGGCGCAGCTCGGTCCAGGACGTCACCGACCACACGTCGGCGGCCACGCCCCAGTCCTCGGCGAGCAACTGCTGCGCCTTGAGCGCCCACTGCATGCCGGTGCCGGAGGCGAGGATGTTCGCCTTCGGCGCGTCGCCGTTGACGGACGGGGCCGGGGAGTAGCGGTAGATGCCCTTGAGGATGCCCTCGGCGTCCACGCCCTCCGGCTCGGCCGGCTGGAAGATCGGCTCGTTGTAGACGGTGAGGTAGTAGAAGACGTTCTCCTGCGCCTCGCCGTACATCCGGTGCAGGCCGTTCTCCAGGATGTGCGCCAGCTCGAACGCGAACGCGGCGTCGTACGCGACCACCGCCGGGTTGGTGGCGGCGAGCAGCAGCGAGTGCCCGTCCTCGTGCTGGAGCCCCTCACCGTTGAGCGTGGTGCGGCCGGCGGTGGCGCCGAGCACGAAGCCGCGCGCCATCTGGTCGGCCGCCGCCCAGAACCCGTCGCCGGTGCGCTGGAACCCGAACATCGAGTAGAAGATGTACATCGGGATCATCGGCTCGCCGTGCGTGGCGTAGGACGTGCCGGCGGCGGTGAACGAGGCGACCGAGCCGGCCTCGTTGATCCCCTCGTGCAGGATCTGCCCGGTGGTCGACTCCTTGTAGGACAGGAACAGCTCCCGGTCGACCGAGGTGTAGCGCTGGCCGTGCGGTGAGTAGATCTTCTGGGTCGGGAAGAGCGAGTCCATGCCGAACGTGCGGGCCTCGTCCGGAATGATCGGCACCCAGCGCCTGCCGAACTCCTTGTCCTTCATCACGTCCTTGAGCAGGCGGACGAAGGCCATCGTGGTGGCCACCTTCTGCTTGCCGGACCCGCGCTTGACGTCGGCGAACCGCTCGCTGCCCGGGATGGCCAGCCGCTTCGGCGCGGTGGTGCGCGACGGGAGGAAGCCGCCGAGCTGGCGACGCCGCTCCCGCAGGTATTCCATCTCGTCCGACTTCTCGTCCGGCGTGTAGTACGGCGGGAGGTAGGGGTTCTCCTCCAACTGCTTGTCCGGGATGTCGAGGTAGAGCCGGTCGCGGAACAGCTTCAGGTCGTCGAGCGTCAGCTTCTTCATCTGGTGCGTGGCGTTGCGGCCCTCGAAGTGCGAGCCGAGCGTCCAGCCCTTGATGGTCTTGGCGAGGATGACCGTCGGCTGGCCGGTGTGCTCCATCGCCGCCTTGTAGGCCGCGTAGAGCTTGCGGTAGTCGTGCCCACCCCGCTTGAGGTTCCAGATCTCGTCGTCGCTCAGGTGCTCGACCATCTTGCGGGTGCGCGGGTCGCGACCGAAGAAGTGCTCGCGCACGTACGCCCCGGACTCCGCCTTGTAGGTCTGGTAGTCACCGTCGGGCGTGGTGTTCATCAGGTTGACCAGCGCGCCGTCGGTGTCCGCGGCGAGCAGCGGGTCCCACTCGCGGCCCCAGACCACCTTGATGACGTTCCAGCCGGCGCCCCGGAAGAACGCCTCCAGCTCCTGCATGACCTTGCCGTTGCCGCGGACCGGTCCGTCCAGCCGCTGGAGGTTGCAGTTGATCACGAAGGTGAGGTTGTCCAGCTCCTCGCGCGCGGCCACGCCGATCGCGCCGAGCGACTCCACCTCGTCCATCTCACCGTCGCCGAGGAACGCCCAGACGTGCTGCTGGGAGGTGTCCTTGATGCCCCGGTGGTGCAGGTAGCGGTTGAACCGCGCCTGGTAGATGGCGTTCAGCGGGCCGAGGCCCATGGAGACGGTGGGGAACTCCCAGAAGTCGGGCATCAGCCGCGGGTGCGGGTAGGAGGGCAGCGAGCCGGCGCGGTGCGACAGCTCCTGCCGGAACCCGTCGAGCTGGTCGGCGCTCAGCCGGCCCTCCAGGAACGCCCGCGCGTACATGCCGGGGGAGGCGTGCCCCTGGTAGTAGATCTGGTCGCCGCCGCCCGGGTGCTCCTTGCCCCGGAAGAAGTGGTTGAAGCCCACCTCGTAGAGCGACGCGGAGCTGGCGAACGTGGAGATGTGGCCGCCCACGCCGATCTCCGGGCGCTGCGCCCGGTGCACCAGCATGGCGGCGTTCCACCTGATGTACGCCCGCAGCCGCCGCTCGATGTGCTCGTCACCGGGGAACCACGGCTCCCGCTCCGGCGGAATGGTGTTGATGTAGTCGGTGGTGGTCAGGGACGGCACCCCGACCTGGCGCTCGCGGGCCCGCTCCAGCAGGCGAAGCATGACGTACCGGGCGCGCTTGGTTCCGCGCTCGTCGATGACACCGTCGAGCGACTCGACCCATTCGCTGGTCTCTTCAGGGTCGATGTCCGGAAGCTGGCTCGGCAGACCAGCGGTGATCACCGGGCGCTTGCGTTCCGTAGCCACAGGCGTTCCCTCGGTTCTGTGTGGGATAGGTCTCTAGCGCCATCCTGCCCCCTGGTGGCGCTCGTCGTCACGTCTGCCTCCCCCAGACGCGATGCGCAACACAGGTACCCGTCGGTAACTTTGTGCGATCACCTGCCGCGCCGTCCGGCCCGTGGTTGGCGGCCCCGACTACCCTGCCGGCATGCGGGGACGGCCGGTTCGGGCGGGTCATGTGCTGGTGGCGGTGGGAGCGCTGCTCATCGGGGGCTCGGCTGTCGCGCTGGCGCGGGAGATCGCCCGTACCCCGGAGTGGGGGTCCGGCTGGGCGATCGGCGTCGGCGTTGGCGTGATGCTGGTCCTCGCCGGTGTGGACGAGATCCGCCACCGCCGCCGGTTCGGCGCCGGCTACCGGGAGGCGGCCGGCGGCGCCGCCGTCCTCCCGCACACGCCCGGCCCGGAGACCGGCGGCGGCCAGATGCCGGACTACGGCTCGGGGGACGGCGGCGGTGGCGACTGCGGTGGCGGCGGCGGGAACTGAGCCGCTGCGGCAGAATGCGCCGTATGCGCAGTGAGGTGATCAGCGTCCGGACCGGTTCCCGGCCCACCGTCCGGGACATCACGGCCGAGGCCGAGCGGTTCGTCGCCGGGGCCGGCGACGGGCTGCTGCACGTCTTCGTCCCGCACGCCACCGCCGGCCTGGCGATCATCGAGACCGGCGCCGGCTCGGACGACGACCTGCTCCGGGCGCTCGACGACCTGCTCCCCACCGACGACAGGTGGCGGCACCGGCACGGCTCACCCGGGCACGGACGCGACCACGTGCTGCCGGCGTTCGTGCCCCCGTACGCCACGCTGCCGGTGCTCGACGGGCGGCTCCAGCTCGGCACCTGGCAGTCGATCTGCCTGGTCGACCCGAACGGCGACAACCCGGACCGCCAGGTCCGCTTCTCGTTCCTCGCCGGCTGAGCCGGGCGCCGCGTCATGTAGTGGACCGGGTCAATTGTTGCTTTGTCACGTATGATGGCGGGCATGGTGCCATCCACCGCCGCGCCGGACGACCGGGCCGTCCTGGCCGGGGAGACCGTGCGTCGGATCCTGCACGTGGCCGCGGCGCTGCGGCACCACCAGGACGAGGCGATCGCCGCGCTGGGGCTCACCCCGGCGGCCGGCCGGGCGCTGCACGAGCTGGACCCCGACCACCCGTTGCCGGCCCGCGACCTCGCCGAGCAGCTCGGCTGCGACCGGTCCAACGTGACCGGCCTGGCCGACAAGCTGGAGCAGGCCGGCCTGGTGGAGCGGCGCACCGACCCGACCGACCGACGGCAGAAGACGCTCGTGGTCACCGCGCGCGGCCGGCAGGTGCGCGACCGGCTCCGGCAGGCGATGTCGGACTCCCGACTGCTCGACGGGCTGAGCGCGGCCGAGCTGGCCACGCTGCGCGAGCTGGTCTGGAAGGTGTCCGACGGCGGCTGCCCCGAGGCGTGCGGGGAGATCTGAGCCACGCCGGGCGGAACGTGTCCGACTGGGCGAGGCGGGCCCGAGTCGGTAATGCTGTCCGACGTGACCACCCCGCACGATCTCGACGACCGGCTCCGCGCCGACCTGGCCGCGCTCGGCACGCCTGAGCGGCGCCGCGACCTCGGCGAACCGCTGCCCGGTGACGGGTCGTTGACCGGGGCGCAGGCGCTGGCCCTGTTCGACGCGCAGCTCACCAGCCGGCTGCTCGACCTGGCCGGGCGCTGGCTGCGCGGGTTCGGCGAGGGCTACTACACGATCGGCTCGGCCGGCCACGAGGGAAACGCCGCGGTGGCCGCCGCGCTGCGCCCGACCGACCCGGCGCTGCTGCACTACCGGTCCGGGGCGTTCTACTGCCTGCGCGCCGCCCAGGCGGCCGGCGATTTCCCGTCCACCCCGCCGCCCCCGCCCGGGGCGTCGGCCCCCCGCCAGGATGGCGCGCCGGACCTGCCGGACCTCACCGACCCGGACGCCATCGACCCTGCTTCTCCCGCTTCCCGAGATGATCGTTCCGAGGACCGGGATCCGTCGAGATCTTGGTACGAAAGTGCCCCCATGGGGGCCGTTTCCTACCAAGATCTCGATCCGGCGGTGACTGACGCCGTGCCGGGAGATGTGGACGACGGTGGGCGACGGTCGGGTGCCGGAGTCGCAGGCGGCGACCTGCCGGATGAGGCGGGCGTCGAGGCGGTGCGGCTGCCGACCGGGGCCGGCGTGACCGTGGACGCGGACGGCGGTGCGACTCCCGGCGTACCCGATCGGGCCGGCGTGGCCGGGGACGCGGACGGCGGCGCGACGGCAGGCGTACCCGATCGGGTCGGCGTGGCCGGGGACGCGGACGGCGGCGCGACGGCAGGCGTACCCGATCTGCCGTCGCCGTCGCTCGACGACGCCTACGCGGCGGCGGCGCGCGACGTGCTGCGGGGGATGGTCGCCTCCGCCGAGGAACCGATCGCCGGCGGCCGGCACAAGGTCTTCGGTCGGGCCGACCTCGCGGTCGTGCCGACCACCTCCACCGTCGCCTCGCACCTGCCCCGGGCGGTCGGGCTGGGGTTGGCGCTGGAGCGGTTGCGCCGGGGCGGCCCGCGTGCCGAGGGCGACCCGGAGGTGGCGTCCTGGCCGCCGGACGCCGTGGTGGTCTGCTCGTTCGGCGACGCCTCGGTCAACCACGCCACGGCCACCGCCGCGTTCAACACCGCCGGCTGGTACGACCACACCGGCCTGCGGATCCCGGTCCTGTTCGTCTGTGAGGACAACGGGCTCGGCATCAGCGTGCGCTCGCCCGAGGGGTGGGCGGCCACCGCGCTGCGCTCCCGGCCCGGCATCCGCTACTTCGCCGCGGACGGCACCGACGCGGTCGAGACGCACCGGGTGGCGGCGGAGGCGGCGGCCTGGGTGCGCCGGCACCGCCGGCCCGCGGTGCTGCACCTGAGCACGGTCCGGCTGATGGGGCACGCCGGCGCGGACGCGGAGACCGCCTACCGGAGTCCGGCGGAGATCGCCGCGGACGAGGCGCGGGACCCGCTGCTGGTCACCGCCCGCCGGCTGGTGGCGGCCGGCTACGCGGGCGGCGAGGAACTGCTCGCCCGGTACGACGAGCGGGGCTGGCAGCTCCGGCGCATCGCCGAGGAGGTGCTCGACGAGCCGAAGTTGGCGTCCCCGGTCGAGGTGGTGTCGGAGTTGGCGCCCCGCCGGCCGGTGCGGGTGTCCCGGGCGGTCGCCGACGCGGCGGCGCACGCGGCGGGTCCGGGCGCGGCGGCCCGGGCGGAGGCGTTCGGCGGCAAGCCGCCGGAGCTGACCGGGCCGCTGACGCTGGCGCAGAGCATCAACGCGGCGCTCGCCGACGGCATGCTCGACCACCCGCGGATGGCCGTGTTCGGCGAGGACGTGGCCGCCAAGGGCGGGGTGTACGGGGTGACGAAGGGCCTGCGGGACCGCTTCGGCGCGGCCCGGGTGTTCGACACGCTGCTCGACGAGACCTCGATCCTCGGTCTCGGGCTCGGCGCCGGGCTGGCCGGCATGCTGCCGGTGCCGGAGATCCAGTACCTGGCCTACCTGCACAACGCCGAGGACCAGCTCCGGGGCGAGGCGGCCACCATGCGCTTCTTCTCCCGGGGCGCGTTCCGCAACCCGATGGTGGTGCGGGTGGCCGGCCTGGCCTACCAGGAGGGCTTCGGCGGGCACTTCCACAACGACAACTCGGTGGCGGTGCTGCGGGACGTGCCGGGTCTGGTGGTCGCGGTGCCGGCCCGGCCGGACGACGCGGCGCCGATGCTGCGTACCTGCCTCGCGGCGGCGCGGGTGGACGGCGCGGTGTGCGTCTTCCTGGAGCCGATCGCGCTCTACCACTCCCGCGACCTGTACGCCGAGGGCGACGGCGAGTGGCTGGCCGAGTACGCCGAGCCGGGCGCCTGGGCGGAGCGGCACGTGCCGATCGGCCGGGCCCGGGTGTACGGGATCGGCTCCGCCGAGGACCTCACCATCATCACCTTCGGTAACGGGGTGCGGATGTCGTTGCGGGCGGCGGCCACGCTCGCCGACGAGGGTGTCGGGAGCCGGGTGGTGGACCTGCGCTGGCTCGCCCCGCTGCCGGTGGCGGACATCATCCGGGAGGCGTCGGCGACCGGTCGGGTGCTGGTGGTGGACGAGACCCGGCGGTCCGGCGGGGTGGGGGAGGGGGTGCTGTCCGCGCTCGTCGACACCGGCTACGTCGGTGCCGCGCGCCGGGTGGCGGCACTTGACTCTTTTGTACCATTAGGTCCGGCTGCCCGGCAGGTTCTGGTGTCCGAGGAAGCCATTACCCAGGGTGCCCGTACGCTGCTGGCACGGTAAATTCCGTTCCACCCGGTGCGCCACTTGCGCAGCGAGCCGCAACTGTGTGGACTGGGCACCACGGCGTCGCACGACGCCGGAGCAGGGATGAGACGAGGAGGCACGCGACAGTGAGCGCGACCGCTGGTCAGGCCGCCGACGGGGTACGCAGCCTGGCGGACCGGTTCGGGATCGAGCCGGGCATGGTCGTCATGGAGATGGGCTACGACGACGACGTCGACACCGATCTCCGGGACGCCCTGACCGACCGCTGTGGAGAACTGGTCGACGAGGACACCGACGAGGTGGTCGACGCGGTTCTGGTCTGGCACCGCGACGGCGACGGTGACCTCTTCGAGCTCCTCGTCGACGCCCTCGGGCCGCTGGCCGACAACGGCGTGGTCTGGCTCCTGACGCCGAAGGCCGGCCGGGACGGCCACGTCGAGCCGAGCGAGGTCGCGGAGAGCGCCCAGACCGCCGGCCTCCAGCAGACCTCCACCATCAACGCCGGCCGCGACTGGAGCGGCGCCCGCCTCGTGCTGCGGCGCGGCTCCAAGAGCAAGAAGTAGGAGCGCAGGCATGCCGATCGAGGTTGGCGCCGAGGCGCCCGACTTCCTGCTCAAGGACCAGAACAACCAGGAGGTCCGGCTCTCGGACCTGCGCGGTCGCAAGACCGTGCTGCTGGTCTTCTACCCGCTCGCCTTCACCGGCATCTGCCAGGGCGAGCTGTGCGAGGTGCGGGACAACCTCGACGACTACGTCAACGACGACGTCCAGGTGCTGACCGTCAGCGTCGACTCGGTCTACGCCCACAAGATCTGGGCCGACCGGGAGGGCTACCGGTTCCCGCTGCTCGCCGACTTCTGGCCGCACGGCGCGGTGGCCCAGGCGTACGGCGTCTTCAACGACGTCGCCGGCATCGCCAACCGGGGCACCTTCGTCATCGACAAGGCCGGCGTGGTCCGCTTCGCCGAGATGAACATGCCCGGCGAGGCACGGGACCAGCAGGGCTGGCGCAAGGCGCTGGCCGAGGCCGTCGCCGGCTGATCCACCCCCGGACAGGTCGTTCGACCGGGCCGGAGGCGGCAGGTAAGCTTGCCGCTCCGGCCCGCCGTACGGGCGTTCCGGGCGCGTAGCTCAGTGGGAGAGCACTCGCCTTACAAGCGAGGGGTCGCAGGTTCGAAACCTGCCGCGCCCACCACACACCACCAGCGGATGAACCGCTCCCGACGTGCTGGCGGCGCTAGGCTCTTCGGCCATGGGCCTGCTCACCTTCAGCATCAACGTCACCCTGGACGGTTGCGTCGACCACCAGGAGGGGATCGCCGACGACGAGACGCACGCCTTCTTCACCCGTCTCCTGGGCGAGAGCGGAGCGATGCTGTGGGGCCGCGTCACCTACGAGATGATGGAGGCGTACTGGCCGGCCGTCGCGCGCGGTGACGTGGATGCCCCGCCGGCCCTGCGTCGGTGGGCGACCACGCTGGAGGCCCATCCCAAGTACGTGGTGTCGACGACGCGCACGGACTTCCCGTGGGCCAACAGCCACCACGTCACCGGCGACCTCCGCGAGGGTGTGCAGAAGCTGAAGGACGCGACCCCGAACGGGATCCTGGTCGGGAGCGGCAAGCTCGCGACCGAACTCGACCGGCTGGACCTCATCGACGAGTACAAGCTGCTGGTCCAACCCATGATCGCCGGGCACGGCCCGACGCTCTACCAGGGTGGGCTGCCCACCACCCGCCGGCTCGAACTGCTGTCGGCCGAGCCGATGAGCAACGGCGTGCTCTCCCTGCACTACCGCCGCGCCCGCTGAGCCACCGAGGTCCAGCGCTCGTTCCGGGCTGCGTCGGCCGGACCGGTCACCCCAGGCCGTACGTGCTCGGGGTGCGCTCGCACGCCCGACGCGGGCAGTGCGCGGAGCGGCCGTCGAGGTAGCGGGCCAGCAGGAAGCGTCCCTCGGTGAGGCTGTCGTTGCCGGAGGCGCCGGCCACCACGATCCGGTCGAACTGCACGGTCCCGCCGAGCCCGGCCGACAGCGCACCGACCGCCGTGGTGGTCCGCCCGTCGTCGCCGAAGCTCGGGTCGAGGTCGCCGTTGCGCAGGTAGCCGGCGAGCGCGACGGTCGACGGCTGGCCGGCGGCCCCGACGGCCACGATCCGGCCCCGCGGTCGCAGCAGCACCCGCCGGATGACCGAGCCGCCGTCGACCTCGGTGAGCACCTTGCCGGTGCCGTCGCCGAACGTCGGGTCGAGCGTGCCGTCCGGGCGGAACCGCATCAACCCGAACTGACCCTCTCCCGTGGCGGTCTGCCCGAGCCCGCCGGCGAGGATGGTGCCGTCGGCGTCGACCGCCACGTCGGTGGCGCCGCCCTGGCCCTGGCTCGGCACGTTCTGCGCGGTGACGATGCCGTCGCCGCCGAAGGTCGGGTCGGGGCGCCCGGCGGTGGTGAGGCGGACCAGCGCGAACTGCTGGCCGACCACGCCGGGGCCGATCGCCGCGCCGGCCAGCACGATCTTCCCGTCGCGCTGCCGGGTGACCGCGAACGCGGAGGCGTCGCCGCCGGGGATCAGCACCAGCGTGGCGCCGCCGTCGCCGAACGTGGGGTCGAGGCGTCCGTCGGTGCGGAACCGGGCTGCCGCGAAGACGGCGTTGCCGTCGGCGTCGTTGGCGCCGCCGGCCACCACGATCTTGTCGTCGGGCTGGACGAGTACGGCGGTGGCGCCGGCGTTGCCGACCGGGCCGATCTGCTGGATCACCCGGCCGCCGGTGCCGAAGCGGGGATCGGGCCGCCCGTCGGGCAGGTAGCGGACCAGTGCGAAGCCGATCTGGTCGCCGGTGCCGAGGCTCGCGGTGCCGGCGGCCACGATCCGGCGCTGCCGGTCCACCGCGAGACCCTGGACGCCGCCGCCCTGACCGGGCAGCGGGGTGGTGACCCGGCCGGCGCTGCCGAAGCGACTGTCGAGCGTGCCGTCGCAGCGGTAGCGGGTGAGCAGGAAGTCGGCCGATCCGGCGTCGATGTCGCCGCCGCCGGCCACCAGCGAGCCGTCCGGCAGGGTGACGACCGAGCTGGCGCCGACCGCGCGGTCGGGGAAGCCGGTGAGCGTCACGCCGCGGGTGCCGAACGTCGGGTCGAGGTCGCCGCGGCGCGGCGCGGTCAGTGGGGGCGGCGTCGTCGGGGCGACCGCCCCGGGCCGGGGCAGCAGTCGGGGCTGCCGCAGGGTCACGCGGTCCTCCGCCGGGCCCGCTCCGGCGCCCGTTTCCGGGGCGCCGCTCGGCGTCGGGGCGGGCCGGTCCGCGGCGGTTCCGGCAGTCGCCGGGTCGCTGCCGGCGGCGGGCGCGCCGGCGAGTGATCCGGCGAGCAGCAGCGCCAGGCTGAACGTCTGGAGGTACGGGCGGAGCGTGAGCAGCGGCATGCTCAGAAAGCTAGTGCTATTTCGCCGCTTTGATGGTTAAACAGTAATTATGTCGCTTTCGTTCCCGCTCCCGGCTGACCGTGCGGCCGGGCACGGTCACGTGAGCCGATCGGCGACCCGGACGCCGTGGGACCGCAGCACCGCCTCCACCCGCTCCCGGGTTTCCGGGTCCGGCCGCCGCCACTGCCAGACCCGTCCGACCATCGTCGCGTTGTTGGGGCCGGGGACGTCCCACGGCCCGCCGTCCGGATACACGGCGAGCGCGACCCGCCCGAAGCCCGGGCGGGCCAGTGTGGCCTCGCGGATCTCGGACCACCGGTAGCTGCGGGTGACCGTGCCCCGGTGCCGGACCAGCAGGCCGGTGTCGTCGGCGAGCAGCGCGCCGTCGCGGTGGCGCCACGCCGCGACGACGCTTGCGGTCGTCATCCCGAGTGGCCAGATGAGGGAGCCGATGCTTCTGGGCAGGGTGAGCGCGAGCGCGGCGGCCAGGGCGAGCAGCCCGAGCGGGACGAGCACCGCCGGCCACCACCGCGACGCGAACAGCACCACCGGCTCCGCGCCGGACCCCCGTCCCTCCACCATCGACGGTGGATGCCCACATCGCCGCCGATCCACACCGGTGCGGCACAATCCCGGCATGACCGAACGGCTGGCACCGATCCTGCGGGCGCGACCAGGAGTGGGGCGGGACTTCGAGGTCACCGACCCGGACGGCAGCCGGATCCGGTTCGGCACGGTGCCCGGCTGAGCCCGACCCCGTCTCAGGGCTGGTAGCCGGGGTCGGCGACGGTCTCGGCGATGCGGGTGAGCCAGTGGAGGTCGTTGGCCCGGGACTCGGCGCTCGCCCCGGGGTCGAGGACGCCGGCCAGGAACGCGGCGACGTCGTCGAGGTGCCGCTCGGCCCGGTAGTAGCTCAGCACCGTCGGCTCCGGGTCCACCGGCCCGTAGCCCCGGCGGAAGAGCTCCGCGCGTCGCGCGTCGATGGGGTGCTCGCCGAAGTCCCGGCTCAGGACGAACATCAGGTCCCGCTCGCGGGGCGCGAGGATCGGCGCGTCCCAGTCCACCACGTGCAGTGGACCGTCGCCGTCGGCGATCAGGTTGCCGGGGTGGATGTCGGCGTGGCAGACGACGTGCGGGGTGCGCGGCACGCGGGCGGCCAGCGCGTCGACCGTCTCCGCCAACCGGTGCAGCGCGTCGCCGTACCGGTGCCAGAAGGCGCCGAGCGACGCGCTCGCCGCGGCCTGCCCGCCCAGCGTGCGTACCCGCTGCCCGGCGTCCGACCGGTAGGTCTCGGTCGGCAGCACGGCGGCGATCTCGGGACTCGGCGTCACCGCGTGCAGGCGGCCGAGGAAGTCGCCGTACGCGGTCCACTGGCGGTCGGTGAGGCCGCGACTCCAGAGGCTGCCGCCCTCGACGTACGGGTAGAGCAGCAGGTGGTGGTCGCCGAACCGGCGCGGGGTCCCACCGACCGGCGCGACGACCTGCCGGACGCCGTGCGCGCGGAGGAAACCGGGCAGCCGGACTGCGGCCGGCGTGAACGCGCCACGGCGCAGCTTGAGGAACCAGCGCCGGCCGTCGGACGTGTCGACCCGGTAGGCCCACGCCTGCCCGTCCAGCCCGACCGGCAGGAACGTCAGGCCGGCGACGTCGAGCGTCCAGGCGGCGGCGACCTCGGCGGCCAGGGCTCGCTCGTCCACGTCCGGCTTGTCGATCACCGTCGGAGCGTCGCAGCCGAGGGCTCGTCCGACAAGCGATTTGCCGGACGCCTACTGGCGGCGGCGGGCGTCGGCCTCGGCGTCCAGCAGGTCGTTGAGCGCCAGCGCCGAGTTGATCAGAGACAGGTGGCTGAACGCCTGCGGGTAGTTGCCGATCTGCTCGCCGGTCGCGGCGATCTCCTCGGCGTACAGGCCGAGGTGGTTGCTGAAGGTGAACATCTTCTCGAAGGTGAGCCGGGCGTCGTCCAGGCGGCCGGTGCGGGCCAGCGCCTCGACGTACCAGAACGTGCACATGTTGAACGTGCCCTCGTGGCCGGGGAGGCCGTCGGGGGAGTGCACCGGGTCGTAGCGGTGCACCAGGCTGTCCGAGACGAGGTCACGCTCGATGGCGGCCAGGGTGGACTTCCACAGCGGGTCGCTGGGTGTCACGAACCCCACCGCCGGCATGGCCAGCAGCGCGGCGTCCAGCACGTTCTCGTCGTACGCCTGCACGAAGCTGGCGCGTTCCCGGTGGTAGCCGCGGGCCATGACCTGGTTGTAGATCCGGTTGCGCTGCTCGACCCAGCAGGACATGTCGCCGGGGCGGCCGGTGCGGGTGGCGAGGCGGATGGCCCGGTCCAGCGCCACCCAGGACATCACCCGGCCGAACGTGTAGTTGCGGGGGTGGTGGCGGCTCTCCCAGATGCCGGCGTCGCGCTGGTCCCAGTTGTGGCAGAGCCAGTCGACCAGCCGGACGGTGCTCTTCCACACCTGGTGCGACACCCGGATGCCCTGCTCGTCGGCGAGGTGCATGGCGTAGAGCGCCTCGCCGTGGATGTCGAGCTGGAGTTGGTCGGCGGCGCCGTTGCCGATCCGCACCGGGCGGGAGCCGCGGTAGCCCTCCAGGTGGTCGAGCACCTCCTCGTGCAGGTCGGAGGAGCCGTCCACCCGATACATGATCTTCAACGGGTCCTGGTGGTCGCCGGCCTCGCGGATCCGCTCGTCCAGCCAGTCCATGTAGCTGCTGACCTCCTCGGTGAAGCCGAGGCCGAGCAGCGCGTGCACCGAGAACGAGGTGTCCCGGACCCAGGTGTAGCGGTAGTCCCAGTTGCGGGTGCCGCCGACCAGTTCGGGCAGCGCGGCGGTGGGCGCGGCGATCATCGCGCCGGTCGGCGCGTACGTCATCAGCTTCAGCGTGATCGCCGAGCGCTCGACCATCTCCCGCCAGCGGCCGGTGTAGCGGGAGCGCTCGACCCAGCGCCGCCAGTAGTCCCGGGTCCACTCGAACATCCCCTGGACCTCTTCCGGCGGGATGATCCGCGGCTCGGTGCCGCCGGTCTCCAGGACCACCCCGCCGGTGTCGCCCTCGTTCAGCGTGCCGTACGCGACCAGGTCGCCGTCGTCCAGGTGGACGTCTCCGGTCTGGGAGATGAGCTGCCGCACCGGGTCGACCGGGTGGAACGTGAGCGCCGCCGACCGGCCCTGGAAGACGTAGCCGTTGCGGTGCCGTTCGAGCTGGTGCTCCTCCCGGGCGTAGTTGAACCGGGGCCGGCACTCCACTTTGAAGCGCATGCTGCCCCGGACCATGTTGACCATGCGGACCAGGCGGTGCGAGTCGGTCGCCCGCTCGCCGGTGACCGGCATGAAGTCCATCACCTCGGCGACGCCGTCGGCGCTGATGAACCGGGTGATCAGGATCGGCGTGCCGGGCAGGTAGAGCTGCTTGGTGACGTACCGGACGTCGTGCGGGGCGATGCGGAAGTAGCCGCCCTTGTCCTTGTCCAGCAGCGCGGCGAAGACGCTCGGCGAGTCGAACCGGGGCGCGCAGAACCAGTCGATCGTCCCGTCGCAGGTCACCAGCGCGGCGGTCTGCAGATCGCCGATGAGCCCGTGATCCTCGATCGCCGGATAGCTCTCCACGTCGCCCCCCGCGCTCGACTGCTCCTGCGCATTCCAACCTAGGGGAAGAATTGTCAGGTTAGGGCCGTTTCGCGTGCTCGGCCGTCTCGCGGTGTGCCTCGACCGCCCGGCGGGTCTCCTCCGCCACCAGATCCGCGTTGATCATCGCGGCGGTCCGGGCGCCGGCCGCCGCGGCAGCGCCGACCTGCGCCGACAGGTCGGTCACGTTGCCCGCCACCCACACCCCCTGAACGTCGGTACGCCCCGCCGGGTCGGCCGGCACGTGCTCGCCGGCCCCGCTCTCGTGCGGCGCCGCGCGCAGGCCCAGCGCCGCCAGGAACCCGGTGCGCGCCGCCATCCGGGGCGCGACGGTCAGCACCTCGCGGGCGATCGTCCGGCCGTCGCGCAGGCGTACCCCGGTCAGCCGGTCGCCGGCGACCTCGACGGCCGCGACCTCGCCCTCGACCACCGGCACGCCGCGCGCGGCGAGCTGCTCCGCCTGCTCGTCGGTAAGCGGCGGCGCGGTGTGGCGGAGATAGACCACGTCGTCGCTCCACTGCCGGAACAGCAGCGCCTGGTGCACCGACAGCGGGCCGCTGCCGACGACCCCGATGGGCCGGTCCCGCACCTCCCACCCGTGGCAGTAGGGGCAGTGCACCACGTCCCGGCCCCAGCGCTCCCGCAGCCCGGCCACGTCCGGCAGCTCGTCCACCAGGCCGGTCGCCACCAGCACCTGGCCGGCCCGGACCCGGCGGCCGTCGGCAAGCGTCACGTCGAACCCCGTCCCGTCGCGGCTGACCGCCTCGACCTCGGCGGCGAGCAGGTGACCGCCGTACCGGCGGACCTCGTCGCGTCCGCGGGCCAGCAGCTCGGCCGGCGGCACGCCGTCGAGGGCGAGCAGCGCGTGCACCCCCTCGGCCGGCGCGTTGCGCGGCGCGCCGCCGTCGATCACCAGCACCGACCGGCGCGACCGGGCCAGCATGAGCGCTCCGCTCAGGCCGGCCGCGCCGCCGCCGATCACCACCACCTCGTAGCCGTCCGTCCGTGGCTCGGTCATCGTGACCACCTCCGCGACCAGCTTGCGACTGTCGTCGACAGAACCGCAAACGTTGTTGCCGTTGTGGCAAACTGGCGGCATGGACGACGACCTCGACCGGGCCCTCGACGCGGTCGGCCCGCGCCTGCGGGCGCTGCGCCGCGAGCGGGAGACCACCCTCGCCGACCTCTCCGTCGCCACCGGCATCTCGGTCAGCACGCTGTCCCGGCTGGAGTCGGGCGGCCGGCGGCCCACCCTCGAACTGCTGCTCCCGCTGGCCAAGGCGCACGGCGTCACGCTCGACGAGCTGGTCGGCGCGCCGCCCACCGGCGACCCCCGCATCCACCTGCGGCCGGTCGCCGCGTTCGGGATGACCATGCTGCCGCTCACCCGCCGGCCCGGCGGCATCCAGGCCTACAAGCTGATCATCCCGGCCGGCGGCCGGGCCGAGCCCGACCCGAAGACCCACGAGGGGTACGAGTGGGTCTACGTGCTGAACGGGCGGCTGCGCCTGGTGCTCGGCGAGCACGATCTGGTGCTCGCCCCGGGCGAGGCGGCCGAGTTCGACACCCGGGTGCCGCACTGGTTCGGCCGCGCCGACGACCAGGGGGTGGAGTTCCTCAGCCTGTTCGGCAGCCAGGGCGAGCGGGCGCACCTGCGCGCCCGGCCCCGCGACCGGGAGTGATCCTGCACACGCCTGGCACACAGCGCCTGCTCAGCTCGGGTTACCGGCTGGTTAGGGTGGGCCCCGCGAAGTCGTCTCCCGGCCACCGGGACGCGGCTTCGTAGTGCTTCACGGTGTCCGTGGAGCCCAGCCGTCCCGACGTTCTCCGGGCCAACCGCAACGGGACGGCTGCACCCCCACCGCCCGTCCGGCGACGACCGGCGGGCCAACCCGGAACGGAGTACGCCACGCCATGAGCGTGTCCACGCAGGATCCTGCTGCCCCGGTGGAGCCGGCGGAACCCGCCCCGCGCGGCCGCCTCGACCGCTACTTCGAGATCACCCGCCGCGGCTCGACCGTGCGGCGCGAGGTGCTCGCCGGGGTCGCCACGTTCGCCACGATGGCCTACATCGTGGTGCTGAACCCCCTGATCATCGGCACCGCGCCGGACGCCGACGGCAACCTGCTCGGCATCGGGCCGGTCGCCGGCGTCACCGCCCTCGTCGCCGCCGTCATGACGATCATGATGGGGGTCGTCGGCCGGGTGCCGTTCGCGGTCGCCACCGGCCTCGGGCTGAACGCGTTCGTCGCGTACGCGGTGGCCTCGCAGATGACCTGGGCCGAGGCCATGGGCCTGGTGGTGGTCGAGGGTCTGATCATCACGGTGCTGGTGCTGACCGGCTTCCGCAAGGCCGTCTTCCGGGCCATCCCGGCCGAGCTGAAGGCCGCCATCGCCGCCGGCATCGGCCTGTTCATCGCCATGATCGGGTTCGTGGACGGCGGTCTGGTCCGGCGGGTGCCGGACGCCGCCGGCACCACGGTCCCGGTGCAGCTCGGCGGCGACGGCACGCTGCGCGGCTGGACCACCGTGGTGTTCCTGGTCGGCCTGCTGGTCACCGGGATCCTGGTGGCCCGCAAGGTCAAGGCCGGCGTGCTGATCGGCATCGTCGTCACCACCGTGGTCGCGGTGATCGTGAACGTGCTCGCCAAGCCGGGCCCGGCGTTCGTCGACGGCAAGCCCAACCCGCAGGGCTGGCGGCTCAACGTGCCGACGCTGCCCGACCCGCTGATCCAGAAGCCCGACCTGCACCTGGTCGGCAACGTGTCGTTCGGCGCGTTCGCCCACGTCGGCGTGATGACCGCCCTGCTCCTGGTGTTCACGCTGGTGCTCGCCGACTTCTTCGACGTCATGGGCACCACGGTCGGCCTGGCCAAGCAGGCGAACCTGGCGACCTCCGACGGCACCGACATGCCCCGCCTGGGCAAGGTGCTCTTCGTCGACGGCGTCGCCGCGGTCGCCGGCGGCGCGGGCAGCGCCTCGTCCGCCACCACGTACGTCGAGTCGTCCTCGGGCATCGCCGACGGCGGCCGGACCGGCCTGACCAGCGTGGTCACCGGCGTGCTCTTCCTCGGCGCGCTGCTGCTCACCCCGCTGGTGTCGCTGGTGCCCAGCGAGGCCGCCGGCCCGGCGCTGGTGGTGGTGGGCGCGCTGATGATCCGCCAGGTGAAGGACATCGACTTCACCGACCTCGGGGTGGCCGTGCCGGCGTTCCTGACCATGACGCTGATGCCGTTCACCTACTCGATCACCAACGGCATCGGCGCCGGCTTCGTGAGCTGGGTGGCGATCCGGGTGGCGCAGGGCCGGGCCCGCCAGATCCACCCGCTGCTCTGGGCGGTCGCGGTGGCGTTCGTGTTCTACTTCGGCATCAACCTGGTCAAGGCGATTACCGGCGTGAGCTGAATCCATCCTCCGGGCTAGATGGGTGCGCTTCGTTCCGCGATGCTCTCGAAGATGTCGGCGTCGGTCTCCTGCTGCCAGCTTGGCAGGTCGGCCCAGTCAGCGACGTACGACGGTTTGGGATTCGGGAAGTGCTTGTGGATCTGACCGATCCAGCACAGCGCGACGAAGCGCCCCTTCTGCTCCCGGCTCAGCCTCCGCGCAGCGCCGTCCGTGGCCGCCAGAAAGGCGACGACCTGCTCGTACACGGCGGTGGCGCTGGCTCGCTCCCAATCAGGCATCGCCTCCCAGGGCGTGACGTAGCCGGGCTTGGGCTCGCCGGGATGGTGGGCTCGGACCCCGGCGATCCACGCATCCCGGAAGACCTGGCCTGCTTCAACGGTCATCTGCCTGCTCCTCAGGTTTCCAGCCGGCGACCGGGGTCGTGACGGCGGCGGTGATCTGCTGGGTCAAGTGGCGCACGTGGTGGTCACCGCCGAACGGCTTCAGCTCCGTCCGCAGGTCCAAGAGCCGCTGCTTGAGTACGCCGGACCGCCCCTGTCGCTCGGCGTCCAAGGCGGCGGCGCCGAAGTGTACGGCCTGGTAGACGTCGCCGCGCTGGACGCCGACCAGCGCGAGATCGGTCATGACGATCCCGCGTCGGCGCACCGACAGACCCTGGCTGACGGCCTCCATGAGGACAGGCTCAGCGAGGGCTGGCCGTCCCAGCGCTACGTAGCAGTTGCCACGTTCCTCGGTTGTTCGTGACCCGTTGAAGCGCAGCCATCCGCCGTTGTGCACCTCGTCGGTCAACGAGCTGACGGATTCCGCTGAGTCGAGCGCTCGGCGGCATTCGTCAACCTGCCCGAGACGCGCCAGCGCCTGGGCTCGGACCGACTGGACCCATTGCCTGGTGGACAGTTGGCTGTCGCCGTTCGCGGCCAGTCGCGCCGCTGCGTCGAGCATCGCCTTCGCGTCGGAGTACGCCTGCTGATAGAGGCTCAGGTAGGCGTACCGGGTCATGGCGCAGGCCCAGAGGTCGTACGCCTGGGCCTCGCGGCAGGCGGTCGCGGCGAGGGAGTAGCAGCGGCCGGCCTCCTCATGGTTGCCGGCATCGAAGGCCAGTTCGCCGGTGAGCTGAAGCAGGTCGGCCACGACGGCGCACAGCCGCCGATGGACGTCGGGAGCGTTGGACAGCCGCAGCGCGTCAGTCACGATCCCGAGTTGCTGACGGACCATCGGGGCGGCGGCGTGCTTCGGCATCGCTGCGCCGTATGCCTTCCACAGGGAGGCGTTCACCATCTCGTACTGTCGCAGGGTGCCGGCGCCCGGCGACGGCGATCCGGCCGTTGAGGAACCAGCGCGTTCCCAATCGACGCTGTGTGCGGCGGGTCCGCCCATCAGAGCACTGGCCATCGTGAGGATGCGCAGTAGTTCCCGTCGCGTCACGTCCCCAGTGTCCGCGATCTTTGTCGACTCCGGCCAGTCCGTGGCAATGCTGACTCCGGCAGCCGCCCCTTCGGTGCCAACCATCGAGGCCGGAGGCTTGAACCACAGCACGCGGGCCGGGATGCCGAGGATCTTCGACCAGTGCGCCAGGCGGTCGAGGTGCACGATCGGTGGACCATTCTCGATGCGGCTGAGTTGCGCCTGGGTCATGCCGAGCCAGCCGGCCACCGTACGCTGCGGCAGCGGTTCGCGGCCGTGGTACGGATGACAGCGGTAAGCGCGGAAGACCCGGCCGAGGTGTCGCTCGGTCAGGGCCTGCCGGATCGGTTCATGTTCCCAAAAGCTTGTCGGCAAGGTCGGCGGTGTGATGAGCCGGTCCCGCTGCGCCGTCTGGCAGGCGGCGCAGCGGCCGGTGTCGTTGTCGCGGGCCAGCCGCCCACCACAGCGTGGGCAGTTAGTGGGTCTTCCCGGCAACCTCGTCATCCGCGGTCGCTCCGTCCGTAGCGCTTCGTCGAGCCTATCCATCCAATCCGCTCCGTGAGGGATTGGTATACGTGGCGCGCATACGAGGATCGTCGCCGTCGACTTCCTGGACAAACGGACCTGAAGCGTGGGCACGGGCGGGACGATCAGCGGATGAGTCACGCGGACGTCAACGGACTACGGATCTGGTACGAGCAGAGCGGAGCCGGCAGGCCGCTGGTCCTGCTGCACGGCTCCTACGGCTCGACGGAGACGTTCGCTCCGACCCGGCGGGCGTTCGTCGCCCGTCGGCGGCTGATCGCCGTCGACCTGCCCGGCCACGGCCGCACCGCCGACGCCGACCGGCCGCTGCGCTTCGAGTCGATGGCCGACGACGTGGCCGCGTTGCTGCGCCACATCGACCTGCCCGAGGTCGACCTGCTCGGCTACTCGCTCGGCGGCGGCGTGGCCCTGCGTACCGCGATCCAGCATCCGACGCTGGTCCGCCGCCTGGTCCTGGTCTCCACCCCGTGCCGGCGTGGGGGATGGTACCCCGACGCGCTGGCCGCGATGTCCGCCCACGACGAACGGGTCGCCGAGCGGATGCGCGGCACCCCGGCCCACGAGCGGTACGCGCGGGTGGCGCCCCGGCCGCAGGACTGGCCCCTGCTCTGGGCCCGCAGTGGTGAGTTGCTGCGCCGCGACTACGACTGGTCGGGCGAGGTGGCCGCGCTGCCGATGCCGGTGCTGCTGGTCTACGCCGACGCGGACGCGATCCCGGTCCGTCACATGGCCGACTTCTTCGGGTTGCTCGGCGGCGGACGCGGGGACGCCGACGGTGCCGACCGCCCGGCGTCCCGGTTGGCCGTGCTGCCCGGCCTGACCCACGCCGACGTGGTCGCGTCCCCCGCCCTGCCGGCGGCGGTGCTGCCGTTCCTCACGCACGTCGCGCGCGTCCCCGGTTGAGCGCCTCCGCGGGAGGAGTGAGTACCGGTACTCAGACGGGACCGGGTATCCGGCGGGCTGACCGGCGGCGCCCGGGCGGGCAGGCTGGACGGGTGATCACCTGGAAGACGTCGAAGCCGGCCGCCGTCGCGTGCCAACTCGTGGCGGCCTGGGCTCTGGGAGCGCTGGTTCTGCCGGCGATCGGGGAGTCCCTGCTCGTGATGATGTTCTTCGGCGGCTTCGGCCCGGCCGTCGCGGTCGCGGTCGCGGGCCTGGCGGCGCTCCTGGCATACCTGATCTTCGTGGTCGCGATCACCCGTGAGGTCACGATCCTCGGTGCGACCGCCGGACGCCGACTGCTGTGGGCGCTCGCCGTCCTCTGCGGAGGCAGCGTCGGCGGCGCTCTGAGCTGGGCCGCCGCCGAGGCGGCCGGGATCGCGGTGAGCCGCACCCCGGCCGTGACGACCCTGCTCGGCGGCGTTCCCTACGCGCTGGCGGCCGGGTTGCTCCTGATCCACCGGTGGTTCCGCGCGACCGCGCTCGGGCTGAGCGTGGTGCTCGCCGGCGTCGGAGTGGCGGTGCTGCGGCACGAGTCGCCGGACGAACTCGACGCGCGCCTGGCCGCCGCCGACATGCGCCGGGAGACGGCCTACTCGGTCGCCGTTCCCGGCTACCGGCCCACCGACGGCCGTGACTACGGCGACGGCCGGGGTGGGGGAGGCTTCACCCCGGCCGACCCGGCCGCGGTCCCACCCGACCGGTACGTCACGATCACCACGTACGACCGGGTGCTGCCGGGGGAGCGGATGTGCGGGCAGCCGAACGCCCAGGACTCCCGCCTGACCTGGGGCTCCTGCACGGTCGAGGCGGGTGGTCTGGTCTACCGGCACAACGAGATCGAACACGGTTACCAGGTTCCGGTCGGCCGCCGGTACGTCACAGTCGTCGGCAGCCCGGCGGTCGGCCACGACGTGCTGCGGGCCGCGGCGCGGACGCTGCGCCTGGCCACCGTGAAGGAGCTGGGTGGGCACCAGGAGCAGACCGGCGACTACTACGTGGCGACGGTCCCCGGCTACGTCGGGCAGGTGGGCGGGATCCCTCCGAGCATGATCTACGCGCCCGCCGACCACCTCGGCAGCGGGGGGCAGAGCGTTGCCGTCACGCTCTACGTCACGTACGCGTCCGGCGACGAGGTCTGCCTCGGCGCCACCGAGTGCCGCGCGGAAGCCGGCCTCACGTTCGTCCGGAGTGCGGACACGCACGGGTACGTGGCCCGGCACGACGACATGAACGTGCGGGTCATGGGCGGACTGCGGGTCGACCGGGCGCTGCTGCGGCAGGCCGCGCTGGACGCCCGCCCGGCCACCGACGAGGAACTGCGCCGAGCGCTTCCCCCACTCCAGCCGCGCAACCTCGTCGATCACCTCCGGCGGTGGCTGCGGATGTTCTGACCGCCGCCGGCGTCACCACGAGACCTGCTGGTGGCACACCACCCGGCGCGCGTACGCCTCCGGGCCGCCGGAGGGTCGAGGTCTATCCTCGAACGACAAGCCGCGGGCGCGCTGACGGGGTGGTCGATGCCGAAGGGTCTGTCCACGGACCGGGGCGCGCCCGGAGACAGCCGGCGGCGCAACCTCGGCGCGCTGCTCCGTCGGGTCCACCTGGCCGGGCCGGTCTCGCGCGTCGGGCTCGCCGAGTGGCTGGGCGTCAACCGCAGCACGGTCATGGCGCTCACGGCCGAGCTGGCCGCGGCCGGTCTGGTCCGCGAGGTGCCCGCCACGTCGGGCGGCCGGGCCGGGCGTCCGTCCTTCGTGGTCCGGCCGGAGTCCGAGGCCGTCCACGTGCTCGCCTTCGACATCGCGGTGGACCGGCTGGTGGCCGCCCGCGTCGGCCTGGGCGGGGTGATGGCGGCCCGGCTGGAGGCGGACCGGCCGCGCGCGGGCGCCGACCTCGACGCGGTGGTCTCCGTGCTCGCCGGCTTCGGCCGGGAACTGCACCGGGGCGCGCCGCCCGGGTCGGTGTGCGTGGGTGTCGGCGCGTCCTACTGCGGGATGATCCGGCCCGGTGACGGGATGGTCCGGTTCGGACCTGACATGGGCTGGGTGGACCAGGCGTTCGGCGCCGAGCTGGCCCGCCGGCTGGACCTGGGCCTGCCGGTGCTGGTCGGCAACGAGGCCCACCTGGGCGCGATGGCGGAACACCAGCGTGGCGCCGGCCTGGGCGTACAGAACCTGATCTACCTGCACGGTGACGTCGGCGTCGGCGGCGGGATCGTCGTCGGCGGCGACCTGCTCGACGGGGACGGCGGCTACGGCTCGGAGGTCGGGCACATGCTGGTGAACCCCTATCGGGGGCGACCGTGCGGCTGCGGGTCACGCGGCTGCCTGGAGGCCGAGGTCGGTGAGCGGGCGCTGCTCGACGAGGCCGGCCGCCCGGCCGACCACCGGGGACGCGAGGCGGTACGCGCCGTGGTCGCCGCCGCCGGTGCCGGGGACGCGGCGGCCCGCCAGGCGCTCGGTCGGATCGGGGACTGGCTGGGCATCGGCGTGGCGAACCTGATCAACCTGTTCAACCCCGGTGTGGTGATCTTCGGCGGGACGCTGAGCGAGGTGTTCCCGGCCGCCGCACCCCAGGTCCGTCGCCGGATCGCCGCCAACGTGCTGCCCGTCTCCCGGGACAAGGCCCGACTGACCGTCTCGGCCCTCGGCTACGACGCCACCCTGATCGGCGCCGCCGACCTCGCCTTCTCTCCGTTGCTGACCAACCCCCTGGCCGCCCCCACCCATCCCTGACCCACCCGCCCAAGCGCCCTCACGCCCGCACGCCCGCGCCCTCGCGCTCCCGCGCGTCGTGCCCAAGGCCCCCGCGCCCACCCGTGCGGCGATCTTGCACTTTCGGCCCAGGCATAAGGCGCATATCGGGCTTTTGTGGGGCGGTAACTGCAAGATCGGCGGGGTGGTGGGTGGGAGGTTAGAGGTAGCGGCGGTAGCCGGTGGCGGAGGGGGTGAAGCCGGCGCTCTCGTAGAAGCGGTGGGCCTCGACCCGGCTTCGGTTGGACAGCAGTTGGATCTTGTAGCAGCCGGTGTGGTGCGCGCGGTCCACGGCGGCCCGCATCAGCGCGCCGGCCACCCCGCGACGACGGGCCGCCCGGTCGACGACCACGTTCTCCACCAGCATGAACGGCCGCGCCCCGTGGGTCAGGTTCGGCACGACCACGGTGTCCAGCGTGCCGACCAGCCTCGGGCCGAGGCGGGCCAGCAGCAGTTCCCGGCCCGGTTGGGCGTGCAGGCCCCGCCAGGCCGCGACGAGCGCCTCCCGGGCGGGACGGTCGTCGGCGGGGGCCAACTGCCACAGCAGATCGAAGACCTGGTCGACGTCGTCGTCGGGGGTCGCCGCACGGATCGTCAGCTCAGCGGGCACGGTGGCCGAGCCTAATCCTCCGCGTCGGCCGCCGGGCGGTCGAGCACCCCGCGACGGTACGGACCCCAGCCGACGAACCTGTCGAACAGGTCGCGTGGGGTCGGGCCGTCGTGCGGGTTGAGGCGGAACAGGTCGTGGGTGGCCTCGTGGTAGAGCCCGGAGAGGTAGACGGCCAGGTCGACCGGGTGGTCGGCGTACTCGACCTTGAGCAGGATGCGGGCCTGGGCGCAGGGCCACGGTGTGCCGCAGGCGCGGCAGAGCCACAGTGGCCGGAGCGGCAGGTGCGCCGGGTGGTCGGTCGGGTAGGGACGCGGCCGGTCCGGATGCGGCCCGAGCCGGGGTACGAGGAACGCGGCCACGTGCGTCACGACCTTTCTCGGCGCGAAGGGTGGGCCGCCCCGGCATCGGGGGGACATCGGGGCGGCCCGGTGGCGGCCGGACGGGAGTCGGCTCGCCGGATGACAGTCTGTGACGGGCGGCACTACGCTCGGAAGGCTTCCCGCCACTCCTGGTAGTGGCCGGGCGGGCTCGGGCTCCGGCCCGGGAGACCGTGGGAGTCGACGGGCGGACAAGGGGAGACCGTGGGCGGTTCGTGGTGGGACTTCATCGCCGGTGAGCTGCGGCAGGCTCGCGCGCGGGCCGGGCTCAGCCAGGAGGACCTGGCCCGGCGGATCAACTACTCCGCGTCCCACGTGTCCGGGGTGGAGACGGGTCAGCGCCCGCCGAAGGCGGACTACCTCACCGCCATCGACGAGGCGCTGGAGACCGGCGGCCTGTTCCTCCGGATGCTGCGCCGGGCCTCGCTGACTGACGGGGCGCCGTCCTGGATGCGTGCCTGGGTCGACGACGAGCGCGCGGCCACCATGCTCCGCTGGTACGAGCCGGCCTACGTGCCGGGCATCCTCCAGACCGAGGCGTATGCGCGGATGACGCTGGCGGACAGCCTGCTCAGCGCAGAGGAGATCGACCAGCGCGTCACCTCCCGGCTCGGTCGACAAGGGATCATCACCCGGGAACACCCCTGCCGGCTGGTCTCCGTCATCGATGTGATGGTGCTTCGTCGTCCCCTCGTCGGCCACGCGGGTCTGATGGGCCAACAGTTGGCGCACCTGGTGAAGATGGCCGTGCTGCCGCACGTGCAGATCCTGGTGGTGCCGGAGGAGGCCGGCCTCTACGCTGCGTTGCAGGGCGGCTTCATCCTGGCGAGCCTGACCGACGGATCGGTCGCGGCCTACCTCGACCACCAGATCCGCGCGCAGATGATGCACCAGGTCGAGGATCTCGTTGCCCTGGAAGCGCACTGGGAGGCGGTGCGAGGGGAAGCCCTGTCCCGTAGGCAGTCCCTCGATCTGATCAAGGAGGCGGCAAGCTCATGGATCTGACCGGTGCGCGATGGCGCAAGTCATCCCGATCGGGCTCCAACGGCGGTGCCTGCGTCGAGGTGGCGGACAACCTGCCCGAGGTCGTCGGCGTGCGGGACAGCAAGAACCCGTCCGGCCCGACCCTCGCCTTCGCCCCGGCCTCCTGGCGCGCCTTCGTCGCGTACGCGAAGCGGGTTTGACTCAACCGGTCAGGCGGCGGGCCAGCCAGGGCAGCAGCGCGTCGCCCTGGAGGCGCTGGAACGCCCGCACGGTGGGGATGCCGGGGGGTGGGGGGCGCCGGGCGCCGTCGAGGAAGAAGCCGGTGAAGCCGGCCAGCGCCCCGGTGAGGTCGGCCGGGTCGACCCGCGCGGTGAGCGGCGCGGTGGCGAGCAGGGCGTCCGGGTCGTGGCCGCCGTACACCTGGACGTTGACGACGGTGAGCAGGGTGTCCAGCCAGGCCGGCCCGCGACAGGCCCAGGGCCAGTCGACGAGGGTGACCGTGCCGTCCGGGCCGAGCAGCAGATTGTCGGCGCGGACGTCGAGGTGGCAGAGCGTGTCGCCGGCCAGGGCGGCGAGGCCCCGGTCGGCGGCGGCGCACAGCTCGTGCAGGTGGGCCCGGGCCCACGGGTCGAGGTCGGCCGGCGGGTCGTCGGCGATCCGCCGCCAGCCGCCGAAGTCGTCGGCGAGCGCGTCGGCCGCGGTGGTGGTCGCGACGGCGGGGGCCGGGGTGAGCGTCGCGGCCACCGCCTCCAGGGTGGACAGCACGGTGGCCAGTTCACCGGCGTCCCACGGGGTGGCCGGGTGCCGGCCGGCCACGTCGGCGTAGACCAGGGTGATCCACTCGCCGTCGTCGTGGCTGCCGAGCAGCTCGGGCGCCGGCGTGGTCGGCGGCAGGGCGGCGGCGATCCGGGCCTCCGCCCGGTGCATCGCCGGGCTGCGGTCGTTCTGCGCGGGGCTCACCGACTTGACGAAGGCCCGGCCGCCGCGCGCGGTGCGGACCCGGTCGGCGGTGCCGGGGGAGAAGCCGCCCGGCTGCGACTCGGCCGCCACCACCTCGTCGCCGAGGATGGCCTCGACCGCGGTACGGACGTGGGCGGGCAGGTCGCGCCAGGTGATCCGGGTCTTCGTCGGGCTGCTCACCGTTCCACCGTGCGTGCTGCCCGCCCTCGCCGGCAACCGGGTTTGCCGGGCCCGAGGTGTTAAGCGGGGGCCCCGCCTCTACCGAATGCGTTAAGCGGGGGCCCCGCCTTACCGCGCGTAGCGCAGCACCACGACGCCGCTGTCGAACGGGCGCGCGGAGGTGAGCGTGAACCGGTCGGGCGAGAAGCCCCGCTCGACGAGCGGGATGCCGCTGCCCACCACCACCGGGTTGAGCTTGACCACCAGCTCGTCGACCTCGTCGAGGAGCTGGCCGGCGAGCTGGCCGCCGCCGCAGAGCCAGATGTCGGCGCCGGGCCGCGTCTTCAGCTCGCGCGCGAACGCCGCCGGGTCGCCGGTCACCACCTCCACGTCCGGGTGGTCGGCCGGGGGCAGGGAGCGGCTGAAGACGTACTGCTTCAGGTGGGCGTAGGGGCTGGTGACGCCGATCTTCAGGCCCGGCTCGTAGGTGCCGCGACCCATCAGCACGGTGTCGAAGCGGCCGCGGGGCGGGGAGGCGACGCCGAGCTGGTCGTGGGCGAACGTGGGCAGCGTCTGCGGCCACTCGGCCACCAGGTAGGGCGCCACGTCCGGCTGCAGGGGGAGGAAGTCGAAGGACCCGTCGGGCGCGGCGATGAAGCCGTCGAGGGTGCTGGCGACGAAGTAGACGAGCTTGCGCAAACCGACTCCGATGTCCGGGGTTACCACGACGGCTGTCGTGGTTCGACGAATGTACAACATCTGTCGTGGTTGGTGCTAGGCTCGGCGACGTGGCCCGGAACACGGAACGCCGTACCCTGCTCGCCGACGCCGGCCTGCGGGTCCTCGCCGCCGCCGGCGCGCGCGGCCTGACCCACCGGGCGGTCGACGCCGAGGCCGGCGTGCCCACCGGCACCGCCTCCAACTACTTCCCGTCCCGCGCCGCGCTGCTCGCCGGCCTCGCCGAGCGGATCTTCGACCGGATGGCGCCCGACCCGGCCGTGCTGGCCGACCTCGGCCGCCGGGAACCGTCGCTCGCGCTGGTCACCGACTACCTGCGCGACGTCGTCGCCCGCACCACCCGCGAGCCCGACCTCACCCGGGCGCTGCTGGAGCTGCGGCTGGAGGCCGCCCGCCGGCCCGAGCTGCGCGCCGCGCTCGGCGACGTGCTCCGCCGGGGGTACGCCGACGACGTCGCCTTCCACGTCGCCGCCGCCCTGCCCGGCGGGGCGTACGAGGTGGCGCTGCTGCACTACGCCGTCGACGGGCTCCTGCTCGACCTGCTCACCACCTCGATCGACGCCGGGTTCGACCCCGATCAGGTGGTCTCCTCCCTGGTCTCCCGCCTGGTCGGTGGCGCGGCGCTCGCCCCCTGACCGGTCCACCGCCCGGGTTACCCCACCGCATACCGCGGGAACGCTGGTCCGGACGCCCCTGGGAAGGAGCATCGGATGAGGGCTGGCACCGGACTGACCATCGGTGTGCTCGGGTCGTACGGAGGTCGCAACCTCGGTGACGAGGCGATCCTCACCGGCCTCCTGGCCGACCTGCGCCAACACGAACCGAACGCGCGGATCATCGTGTTCTCCCGTAACCCCGCGCACACCGCGCTGGCCCACCCCGAGGTCGAGGCGGTGCCGTGGGAGGGCGTCAGCCGGGTCGACTCGTCCCAGGTGCTCAACCAGCTCGACCTGCTCGTCCTGGGCGGCGGAGGGATCCTCTACGACCGGGAGGCGCGGCGCTACCTGCGGGTGGTCCGGGTCGCCCAGGAGCGGGGCCTGCCGCTGCTGACCTACGCGGTCGGAGTGGGTCCGCTCACCGACGGGGTGGACACCGGCATGGTGTGCGAGACGCTGGCGCAGGCGGTCGAGGTGACCGTCCGCGACCAGGAGTCCCGGATGGTGCTGGAGGAGGCCGGCCTGGTCAACCCGATCACCGTGACCGGTGACCCGGCGTTCCTGCTGGAGCCGGAGGAGTTTCCCACGCAGTGGCTGCGTGAGGAGGGCGTACCGGCCGGTTCCCGGCTGGTGGGGCTGAGCGTGCGGGAGCCGGGCCGGGCCGCCGAACGCCTCGACGTCGACGGCTACCACCGGCTGCTCGCCCAGATCGGCGACTTCCTGGTGCACCGGATCGACGCGCACGTGCTGTTCGTGCCGATGGAACGCGACGACATCCGGCACTCGCACGGGGTGCTGTCGCACATGATCGCCGCCGACCGGGGCCGGATCCTGCACGGCGACTACCGGCCGGCGCAGATCCTCGGCCTGATGCGGCACTTCGACCTGGCGGTCGGGATGCGCCTGCACTTCCTGATCTTCGCGGCCATGATGAACACGCCGTTCCTGCCCCTGCCGTACGCCGGCAAGGTCTTCGACCTGGCCCAGCGGCTCGGTGTGCCGGCGCTGCGCGGCATGGAACGGGAGGTGGAGGGCCCGTTGCTGGCCGAGGTGGACCGGCTGTGGGACGAACGGGCGGCCCGGGCCGACGAGACCGCCCGCCGGGTGGCCGAGGTGTGCGAACAGGCGCGCGGCACCTCGCAGGTGACCCGCAGCGTGCTGGACAGCATTCGGGCCCGGGTGTTGACGCCGGTGGCCTGAGCCGGCGCGGTCAGACCGCCGGGCCGCGCGAGGTGTAGACCCACTCGTGCTCCGGCCGGTCCCCGGACTCCAGCTCGTAGATCTCCGCCTCCGCCAGCCCGCCCGGCCCGAGGTGGTGGTGGGTCAGCGGCGGGCGGCCGTTGCTGTCCAGCTCGACCGTGACGGTGTCGCCGTCGGCCGCGCCGCCCACCAGGGGGATCTGCACCGTGGAAGCCATGCGCCCATCCTGCCCCGGCCGGCGGGCCCGCGCAGCGGATAGCGGGGCAGCGGGCCGCCCGTCCGGGCGACTAGGGTCTGGCGATGGCGACCCCGACGATCGATCCGACACTGGGTCCGGTCCTCGCCCGCACGGGCGACGAACGGGCGATCCTCGACGCGTTCCTCGACTTCCACCGCGCCACCGTGCTGCGCAAGGCGCGCGGCCTCGCCGACGCCGACGCGGCCCGGCGGCTGGTGCCCTCGCTGACCACCCTCGCCGGGCTGCTCAAGCACCTGACCGTGGTCGAGACCAACTGGTTCGCCAGGTTGTTCGACCCGCGGCCGGGCGACGTCTACCTCACCTCCCAGGCCGACGCCGACGCCAGTCACACGCTCGACCCCGACGACACGGTCGCGGGGCTCGCCGCGGCCTACGAGGCGGCCTGCGCCCGCTCCCGGGCGATCGCCGCCCGCGTCGACCTCGGGCACGTGGTGCCGCACCCGCAGCTCGGCGAGGTGTCGCTGCGCTGGGTGCTGGTCCACCTGATCGAGGAGACCGCCCGGCACGCCGGGCACGCCGACATCCTGCGCGAGCTGACCGACGGCGAGACCGGCGCGATCTGAGCCTCAGGCCCGGGGGAGCAGCCCGTCCGGATACTCCATCCCGTCGTGGGCGCACGCGGCGGCGGCCACCCGGGCGGCGTACCGGGCCGCGTCCGGCGCGGTGGCCCCGCGCAGCCGGGCGGCGATCAGGCCGGCGGCGAACGCGTCCCCGGCGCCGTTGGTGTCCACCACCGGTGCCGGCGGCGTGGCGGCGGGCACGTGCGCCGGCGGCGCGTCCGGGGTGTGCAGCGTCGCGCCGGCCGCCCCGCCGGTGACCAGCACCGTGCGCGGTGCGAGCGCGGCGGCCTCCTCGCCGGCCCGCTCACCCAGCTTCACGTCGCTGACGAACACCACGTCGGCGGCCTCGGCGAACGGGCGGTGGTAGTCGTTGTCGCCGTCCCAGTCGTGCAGGTCGGTGGAGAGCGACGCCGCGCCGCGCAGCACCGGCAGCGCGTCCCGGGCCCAATCCATGATCGACACGTGCGTGTGGGCCGCCTCGGCGACCAGCGCGGCCAGCTCCGCGTCGGCGAACGGCGGCGGCCCGGACCAGGGCCGGGGGTCGTAGAGCGACATCCGCCGCCCGGCCGGGTCGACCAGGTTCACCGAGCGCCGGGTGCCGGCGGGCGCGTCCACCAGCACGGTCCGCACCGACGTCCGCGCCAGCGCCGCCCGCACCACGTCGCCGGCCGGGTCCGCGCCGAGCACGTCGACGAGCGTCACCCGCAGACCCAGCGCGTGCGCGGCCAGCGCCACGCCGGCGCCGGTGTTGCCGATCCGCAACTCCACCGGGGGCACGGTCAACGAGTCGGCGGCGGGCAGCGGCAGCGCGGGCACCCGGGCGCGCACGTCCACGCCCAGCCCCCCGATCACGAGCAGGTCGACCATGGCGCCGACGATAACCGCAGCCGGCCGCCTATCCTGGCCCCGGGCGTCGTCGAGGGGGAAACGCGTGCTGGTCATCCACGGGCTGTGGCTGCCCGGCGCCGGGCTCGCCCTGTGGGCCGAGGACGGCACGCTGCCCGCCCGCCCCCCGCGCCGCCCCGGTCGCGCCCCCCGGGAGCGGCCGCACCCGTTCGCCGCCGACCACGCCACGCTTGCCGCCGCGCTCGGCCCGGTCCCGGGTCGGCCGGTCTCCGTGCTGCTCGGGCTGCCCACCCGGGCCGGTTCACCGCTGGACTCGCCGGAGCTGGTCCGGGCCGCCGTCGAGGAGCCGGTCCGCGGTCCGGTCACCCGCGCCGGCTGGCGGGTCCCGGCCCTGGCGTACCCGCCGGACGACGCGTACGCGCTGTTGCGCGCCGCCCCGCCGGACCCGGTCGGGGCGAGCCTGCGGCACCTCGCCGAGCTGGCCGACTTCGCCGCCGACCTGGTCGCGCGCGGCCGCCTCCTCCCCACCCTGCGGGTTAAGGAGGGGCCCCCTCTTGACGCCTCCGGTAGAGAAGGGTCCCCTTCTCACCACTCCGCCCGAACAGGGCGCCGGATGCGGGCGGTGGACGAGTCGGACGTGGCGACCGGGCGGGCGCTCTGGCGACCGTTGCTCACCGGCACCGACGCGGCCTGGGCCCGTGACCTGGCGTCGGCCCTGCCCCCGGCGGCCCGCGCCGCGCGGGCGTGGCAGCCGGCGCCTTCGGGCGCGTCTGTTGTCGCCCGAACGACCACAGGCGCACCCGAAGCGGCGGACGGCCGATCGACGGCGACGTCGCGGCGGCCGGCGGACGGCGAGCCGGGCTCGGGCGGCTCGTCCGGGTGGGCGGGATTCGACCTGAGCGGCCCGCCGGGTGAGGCGGTCTCGGTCGCCGGTGGTCCCGGTTGGCGTGGGCGGGTCGAGGACGTCGGGCCCGGGGAGCTGGTGGCGGACGCGCTGGACGCGCTCGTCGACGCCGCCGCCCGGGTGGCCCTGGCCGACACCCGGCTGCACCGGGGGATGCGCCCCGGCGGTCCGGTGCCGCGCTGGCTGGCCGCGCTCACCGGCCCGGACCGGACGTTCCCCGCCGAGCCGGCCGCGCTCGCGACGCTGCGCGCCGAGCTGGACGCCTGGCAGCGCGACGCCGCCGGTGGCGCGGTACGGGCCACGTTCCGCCTGGTGGAGCCGCCCGTCGACCCGGTCGCCGAGCTGGTCGAGGGGGGCGCCTGGCGGGTGGAGTTCGGTCTGCACCCGGCCGACGAGCCGGGGCTGGTGGTCGACGCCGGGCACATCTGGCAGCGGCCCGCCCCCGCGCTCGCCGCCCGGGGCGTGGACCCGCAGGAGACGTTGCTGGCCGAGCTGGGCCGGGCCAGCCGACTCTGGCCGGAGGTGGACGCGGCCCTGCGTACCGCCGCCCCGGAGGGGATGGAGCTGGACGCCGACGGCGCGCACCGGTTCCTGCGCGACGGGGCGCCGGTGCTGCACGCGGCGGGCTTCGGCGTACTGCTGCCGTCCTGGTGGCGGCGCTCCTCGTCCCGGCTGGGGGCGAGGCTGCGCGCCCGCAGCCGCACCGCGCCGGGGGCGGTCGCCACCACGGCGGGCGGGCTGGGGCTGGACGCGCTCGTCGACTACCGCTGGGAGGTGGCGCTCGGCGACCAGCCGTTGACCGCCGAGGAGCTGGCCGCGCTGGCCGACCTGAAGTCGCCGCTGGTGCGGCTGCGCGGCCGGTGGGTCGAGCTGGACCCGCAGCGGCTGGAGACCGGCCTACGGCTGCTCCGCTCCTCGGGTGAGCTGACCGTGGCGGACCTGCTGCGGATGGGGCTCTCCGGCGAGGAGCGCGCCGGCGAGCTGCCGGTGCTGGACGTGGTCGCCGACGGGGCGCTCGGCGAGCTGCTGGCCGGCGAGGCGGAGCGGCGGCTCACCCCGGCCGACCCGCCGCCGGGTTTCGTCGGGACGCTGCGGCCCTACCAGCGGCGCGGGCTGGCCTGGCTGGCGTTCCTCCAGTCGCTGGGGCTGGGCGGGATCCTCGCCGACGACATGGGGCTCGGCAAGACCGTGCAACTGCTCGCGCTGCTCGCCGGCGACCCGCCGGGCGCCGGGCCCACGCTGCTGGTCTGTCCGATGTCGCTGGTCGGCAACTGGCAGCGCGAGGCCGCCACGTTCGCGCCCGCGCTGCGCGTACACGTGCATCACGGCGCCGAGCGCGCCCGGGGGGAGGAGTTCGCCGCGGCCGTGCGCGCGGCGGACCTGGTGGTGACCACCTACTCGGTGGCCGCCCGCGACGCGTTCGAGCTGGCCGGCGTCGACTGGCACCGGGTGGTGGTGGACGAGGCGCAGGCGATCAAGAACGCCGCGACCAGGCAGGCCGAGGCGGTCCGCTCGCTGCCCGCGCGGCACCGGGTCGCGGTCACCGGTACGCCTGTGGAGAACCGCCTCGCCGACCTCTGGTCGATCATGCAGTTCGCCAATCCGGGGCTGCTCGGCCCGGCCGCGGTGTTCCGTAAGCGGTTCGCCGAGCCGATCGAGCGCCACGGCGACGCCGAGGTGGCCGAGCGGCTGCGCCGGATCACCGGCCCGTTCGTGCTGCGCCGGCTCAAGACCGACCCGACGATCATCACCGACCTGCCGGAGAAGCTGGAGATGGAGGTGCTCTGCAACCTCACCGCCGAGCAGGCCGCCCTCTACCGGGCGGTGGTCGACGACATGATGACGAAGATCGAGTCCAGCGACGGGATCGAACGCCGAGGGCTGGTGCTGGCCACCATGACCCGGCTCAAGCAGGTCTGCAACCATCCCGCCCAGCTCCTGCACGACGGTTCCGCCCTGACCGGCCGCTCCGGCAAGCTGGAACGCCTCGACGAGATCGTCGACGAGGTGCTCGCGGCGGGGGAGAAGGCGCTGCTCTTCACCCAGTACGCCGAGTTCGGCGGGATGCTGCGTGGGCACCTGTCGGCGCGTACCGGTCGGGAGGTCCTGCTGTTGCACGGCGGCGTCGGCAAGGCCGACCGGGACGCCATGGTGGCCCGGTTCCAGACCCCCGACGGCCCGCCGCTGTTCGTGCTCTCGCTCAAGGCCGGCGGCACCGGACTCACCCTGACCGCGGCCAACCACGTGGTGCACGTCGACAGGTGGTGGAACCCGGCCGTCGAGGACCAGGCCACCGACCGGGCGTTCCGCATCGGCCAGCGCCGGCGGGTGCAGGTACGCAAGTTCGTCTGCGCCGGCACCGTCGAGGAGAAGGTGGCCGCGATGATCGCCGACAAGCGGAGCCTGGCCCGGTCGGTGGTGGGCAGCGGCGAGCAGTGGGTGACCGAGCTGTCCACCGACACGCTGCGGGAGCTGTTCACGCTGGAGGCCGGGGCGGTGGTCGAGTGAGCCCGAGCTTCGACGACTACGGGCCGCCGCGCCGGGTCGAGGGCGGGTTACGGGCCCGCAGCACCCGGGGCGCGATCGGCCGGTCCTGGTGGTCCCGGCGCTTCCTAGAGGTGCTGGAGTCGTTCGCGCTCGGCTCCCGGCTCACCCGGGGCCGGGCGTACGCGCGCCGGGGCCAGGTGCTGCGGCTGGACGTCACACCCGGTCAGGTCAGCGCCGAGGTGCAGGGCTCCCGGCCGAGCCCGTACCCGGTGCGGATCGGGCTGGCCGCGTACCCGGAGGAGGTGTGGCGGCGGATCGAGGCGGAGCTGGCCGGGCAGGCGTTCTTCAGCGCCCGGCTGCTCGCCGGTGACCTGCCGGCGGAGCTGGAGGAGTTGTTCGCCGCGGCGGGCGCGCCGCTGTTCCCGACGGAGGTCGGCGAGTTGGCGCAGCGGTGCGGCTGCCCCGACTTCGCGGTGCCGTGCAAGCACCTGGCAGCCACGTTCTACCTGCTCGCCGAGGCGTTCGACGCCGACCCGTTCCAACTGCTGCACTGGCGCGGCCGGTCCCGGGACGACCTGCTCGCCCGCCTGCGTACGCTGCGCGGCACCCGCTCCGAGGGCACGGCCGCGGGTCCTGGCGCCGTCGGGCCGGGCGGCGCGGGCCCGGGGAGTACGGCGATCCCGGCCGTGCCGAGCGGCGGGGCACTCCCGGCGGCCGGGGCCGACGAAGACGCCGCGCCGCTCGGGCCGGCGACGTCGCCGGTGGTCGGTGCCGGGCGTGTGCTGGTCGGGCTGCCGTCGGTCGAGCCGGCCGAGGAGCTGGACCGGTTCTGGCACTCGCCGGTGGCGCTGCCGGACCGACCGCCCACCCTGGACACCGGCGCGGAGTTGCTGCTGCGGCAACTCGGCCCGCCCGGTGCCGAGATCGGCGGCCCCGGCCTGGCCGAACGCCTGCGCCGCGCGTACCGCGCGTTCGGCGGCGCTGACGCCCCGGACGGTTAACAGGGGGCCCCGCCTCTACCGGAGGCGTTAAGAAGGGGCCCTTCCTTACGGTCACAGCAGGCGGCGGCGGAAGCGCCACATCAGGGCGGCGTTGGCGACCAGCACCGTGGCGCAGATCGCCCCGGCCAACCGCCCGGCCAGCACGGTCATCGCCGGCAGCGACGCCCACAGCACGATGGTCATCAGCATCATGTACCGACCCCGGCGGCCCTTGATCCGGCTGTCCAGCCGGGCCACGAACCTCGGGTCGCTCTCCCGAAGCTGGCGGGTAATTTGTTCGAACCTGCGCTGATCCTCTTGGCTGAGCATGGCGGTGCCTTCCCCTCACGGCTTCAGCGGTTCGGCGGCATACCCGGATCCCAGGGGTGTCACGCGCTGCCGCTGCTGCTTGTTTCGCCGGGGTCGGGCAGGCGGGCAGGCACCGGTCGGGCACCTCAGCGCAGGCTTATCCGTACCTTAAGTTTCCCTGTTGTGGTGAACGGGTCCCGGGGCGTCCCGGTGGGCCGAAACCTCGCGTCCGGGTCGTCCGCGCCCGGGTCGGCCCTGCTCCGGAAGGGGGTCCGCCAGGTCCGTGGCGGTCGGCGCCCGGCCCGGGGCCTGAGCACCGTCTTAAGTGCGCGTGGGCGCGCTTCCGGCCCGCCTTGAGCTGCCGGGACGGGCTGGCTACTTTCCCGTAGCAACTCTCCGGCAACCGTCGCCGCCCCTGCCACCCAACCCCCGGGTAACAGGCGTGCCGGCGCTCGAAGAAAACGGGATAGGTACATGGCCGACCTGAACGTGCCACCGCGTCGACCTCGGGACGACCGCGGCTGGGACGGATACCAGCACCCCCACCCGGACGGGTACCGCGACCTGGACTCCGCCGCACCGTACGCCGGCGGGTACCCCGCGCCGACGCCCCAGCCCGCCCCGGGTCCGCAGTGGGTCGGCCCGCACGGCTTCGCCCCCGCCGGCCCCGCGCCCCAGCAGGGCGGCTACCCCCAGCAGGGCGGCGGCTACGCCCAGCAGGGCGGCTACGCCCAGCAGGACGGCGGGTACGGCGCGCAGGGCGGCTACGGCCAGCCCGCCGGTGGCTACCCGCCGCCGTCCGGGCCGGGACTGCCCACCCTGGACGACGACTCCGACGACGCCCCGAACCGCGGCCGGCGCCGCGCGCTCGCCACTCTCGGTGGCGCGGCGGTGGTCGCCGGCGGTGCGGCGTTCGCCCTGTCCCCGCAGCTCCGTGGCCTGTTCTCGGACGGCCCGGAGGCCGGTGACGCCACCGGCACGGTGACCACCGACGGCACCCAGGCCCGGCCCAGCGGCCAGCAGCCCAGCACGGTGCGGACCTACACCGAGCAGAACGAGAGCTACATGGGCTCGCGGGCCGGTGCGGCGCTCAAGCGCAACGCCCCGGCCGGCGGCCGGCTCTTCGGCAGCCCGGCGGCCGCCGCGGCGGCGACCGAGGTGACCGTGAAGACGGTGCTCGCCAAGGACCCGATCCGCCACCTGTTGAGCCGGACCACCTTCGGCCCGACGCCGAAGATGATGGCCGAGGTCAAGAAGGTCGGCATCGACGACTGGCTGCGTGGTCAGCTCGAGCCGGAGAAGATCGCCCCGACCAAGGGCGAGCTGAAGCTTGCCGACCTGCCCTCGCTCAAGCTCAGCCCCACCCAGCTCCGCGACCAGCGCGACCAGCTCAACGAGCGCGGCGTCGACCCGGCCCGGGAGACGGTGGACGCCACCATCGCCCGGCAGATCTGGTCCGACCGCCAGCTCTTCGAGGTGATGGTCGACTTCTGGAACGACTTCCTGCACGTGGCGGCCGACTTCGACGGCGGCGAGACCTACCGCAACGCGTTCGACCGGGACGTCGTCCGCAAGCACGCGCTGGGCAGCTACCCGGACATGCTCGTCGCGGCGAACAAGCACCCGGCGCTGCTGCTCTACCTGAACCAGGTCGACTCGCGCAAGGACGCGATCAACGAGAACCTGGCCCGGGAGAACCTGGAGCTCTACTCGGTGGGCGTCGACGGCGGCTACACCGAGAAGGACGTGCGGCAGGCCGCCATGCTGCAGACCGGTCGGGGCGTCGCGGACGGCAAGTACATGTTCTTCGCCGACCGGCACTACGTCGGCAAGGTGAAGATCCTCGGGTTCAGCCACGCCAACAACTCGAACGACCCCAAGGTCGCCGACAAGGTGATCGACTCGTACATCCGGTACATCGCGCTGCACCCGTCCACCGCGAAGTACGTGGCGCAGAACCTGGCCACCCGGTTCGTCTCCGACACCCCGCCGAAGTCGATCGTGGACCGGCTGGCGAAGGCGTACACCACCAACAAGGGCAACATCCGGCCGGTGCTGGCGACGCTGTTCAGCTCCTCGGAGTTCTGGGCCTCGGTCGGCCAGAAGGTGCGCCGCCCGATGGAGTACCTGGTGGCCACCTACCGGTCGCTCGGTGTCGGACCGGACGCGATGCCCGGCTTCGACGGCGACAAGCGGCGCACGCCGTTCGCCCAGGGCCTGCGGCAGATCCAGGACAAGATGCGCGAGCTGGGCCAGTACCCGATGGGCAAGCCCACCCCGGACGGCTACGCCGACGTCTACCTGGCCTGGACCTCCGCCGGCACCATGGTCGACGGCTGGAACGAGGCAGGCGAGCTGCTCGGCGGCTGGCGCAAGCAGTTCACCTACGTCAAGCCGGAGAAGCTGGTGGCGAAGCCGCCGACGACCGCCGGGGCGTACGTGGACGCGCTGGCCGTGAAGCTGGTGCACCAGAAGCTCAGCGCCAAGGAGAAGAAGCTCGTGCTCGCCGTGGCCGGGGTGTCCGAGGGCGCCAAGGTCGACGCCACCTTCAACGGGGCCATCGCCGCGGTCGCGCGGACGATCCTCGCGTCCCCCCAGCACCACCTCCGGTGAGGCATTCGATGGAGATGACCGTGAACCCGTACCCCCTGCACCCCGAATGCCCCGACGTGCGGCGGCTGGCCGACAACCCGGCCGAGGCGCTGCTGCGCGCGGAGGCGGACATCGTCGCGGCCGAGAACGCGGCCGAGGCGGACCGGTACCGCCGGCTGGAGGAGGTCGAGGAGGCCCAGCAGGACGGCCGGGGCGTCACCCGGCGTACCTTCGTCGCCGGCGCCGCGGCCACCGCGACGGCGCTGGCCACCGCGCAGTTCGTCACCACCTCGGCGTCGTTCGCCGCGACCAAGACCGGCACCCTGATCCACGTCTTCCTCTACGGCGGGCTGGACGGGCTGAGCCTGGTCGCGCCGGCCAACGACCCGGTGCTCGGCAAGGCCCGCCCGGACCTGCTGCTCGGCAACGACTCGCTGGCCCTGGACCGCGGCTTCAAGCTGACCAGCGCGTTCGCGCCGCTGGAGAAGTGGCTGAAGGCCGGGCAGCTCGGCTTCGTGCCGGCGGTGTCCGACCCGCGGCTGTCCCGCAGCCACTTCCAGGCCGCCGACGCCTGCAACCTGGGCGGCCTGCCCGGTGAGACCGGCGGCCGGGGCTGGCTGGACAGCCTGGTCGACACGCTCGGCAAGGGCACCGCGTTCCGCAGCGTCGGCATCGGCAGCACGCTGCCCCGCTCGCTCGTCGGCGTGAACGGCGCGCTCGCCCTCAACAGCGTCGGCGAGCTGCGGCTCAACGGCGACGACAAGTACCGCGCGGCCACCGAGAAGGCGATCCGCGGCCTGTTCACCGGGATCAACCACCCGGTGGAGGACGCGGTCATCGAGGGCATGGGCGCGCTGGCCACCGCGCAGAAGCTCGCCGCCAAGCCGTACGCGGCGGCGGCCGGCGTCAAGTACGAGGGCGTCGGCAACGCGTTCCAGCAGCTCGCCCAGCTCATCAAGGGCGGGGCGAACGTGCGGGTGGCGACCGTCGGCATGGGCGGCTACGACACCCACGAGAACCAGGGCACCAGCGAGGGCGGCCAGCTCTGGCGGCGGCTCAACGAGCTGGCCGCCGCCATGGCCGCGTTCTTCACCGACCTGGGCGACAAGGCCTCGGACGTGACGATCATGGTGTCCAGCGAGTTCGGCCGGCGGGTCGCCTCGAACAGCGGCGGCACCGACCACGGGCACGGCGGTGTGGTCACCGTGCTGTCCGGGCGCAAGCTCGCCGGCTCGCTGCTCGGCACCTGGAACGGGCTCAGCAAGCTGGACAGCGGCGACGTGCCGGAGTACAACAACATGTTCAACGTCTACGGGTCGGTGGCCCAGGGCCGCTTCGGCCTGACCGCCGCCCAGGTGGACAAGGTCTTCCCGAGGCAGAAGTTCACCCCGATCAAGATGTACGCGTGACGTATCAGCACACCGACGCCGCCGGCCGTCGTACCGGGCACTCCGCCCCGTACGGCGGCCGTCCGGCTGCTCCCGTACCACCGGGCCGGCCACGCCGCGGGCCCGGCGGTCGGCGGGCCCTGACGGCGGCCTTCTGGCTGGGCCTGGTCGCCGCCGTCCTGCCGTGGTGGCTGGACACCCCGGCGGGCTCGTTGACCGACACCGCCGACCTGCTCACCGCGGGCGGGCGGATCACCGGCCTGATCGCCGGCTACCTGCTGCTGGTGCAGGTGCTGGCGATGAGCCGGCTCGGCGTGCTGGAACGCTCGCTGGGCGGCGAGCGGATCTCCCGGCTGCACCGCGACCTCGGCGCGACGTTGCTGGTGGCGGTGCTGACCCACATGTCGTTGCTGGTGGTGGGTTACGCCCGGCAGGAACGCAACTCGGTGTTCGGCGAGGTCGGCGCGCTGCTCTCCGACTACGAGGACATGCTCTCCGCGTTCGCGGCCGCCGGCGTCATGGTGCTTGTCGGGTTCACCGCGGTGCGCGGCGTGCGCCGCCGGCTGCCCTACGAACTCTGGTACGTCCTGCACCTGACCAGCTACCTGGCCCTGCTGCTCGGCTACGCGCACCAGTTCAGCAACGGCGCCCAGCTCTACGAGCCCGGGCCGGTGCGCACCGGCTGGATCGCCGCGTACCTGCTGGTGGTGGCCGCGCTGCTGTGGGGCCGGGTGATCTCGCCGCTGGGGTTCAACCTGCGGCACAAGCTGCGGGTGGCGGACGTGGTGGCGGAGAGCCCGGACACCATCTCGATCTACCTGACCGGGCACCGGCTCAACCAGATCGACATGCTCGGCGGTCAATATTTCCGCTGGCGTTTCCTCAACCCCGGCTGCTGGTGGGAGTCGCATCCGTTCTCGGTCTCCGCGGCGGCCAACGGCCGCTGGCTGCGGCTCACCGTGAAGGTGGTCGGCAAGCACACCGCCGAGCTGCGGGACCTCACCCCGGGCACCCGGGTCTGGGCGGAGGGCCCGTTCGGCACGTTCACCGCGGCGCACCGCACCCGGGAACGCGCCCTGCTGATCGCCGGCGGCAGCGGCATCGCGCCGCTGCGGGCGATGCTCGAGGAACTGCCGCCGGGCGCGGCGCTGATCTACCGCGCGCGGCAGCCCGCCGACGTGCTGCTGCACCGGGAGCTGGACTGGCTCGCCCAGGCCCGGCAGACCTCGGTCTGGTACGTCATCGGCCGCCGCGACGACCCCGGGCCACGTCAGGTGATGAACCCGGAGGGGCTGCGCCGGCTGGTGCCGGACCTGACCCGCCGCGACGTCTACCTGTGCGGGCCGGGTGGCCTGGTCGACGAGTCCGTCAAGGTGTTGCGGGCGGCCGGCGTGCCCCGCCGCCAGATCCACCTCACCGCGTTCGAGTTGTAGGGAAGGCACCCATCATGCGTCGCGCGCTCCTGGCGATCACCGGACTGGCCGCCGGCACCACCGCCCTGGTGGTGCTCAAGGGCGGCCCGGGCGCCGGTCCGGCCACCGCCCAGGAGCTGCCGGCCGCGCAGGCCCCGGTCGTACCGGGCGGCTCGCCCGCGCCCGGCGACGCCGTCGCGCCCTCGGCCGCCGCGCCGAGCGTCTCGGCGACGCCCGGGGCGTCGGCCAAGCCGAGCGCCAAGCCGTCGGCGGACCGGAAGCCGGCCAGCCGGGGCAGCACCCGCACCAGCACCACCCCGGCCGCGCCGAGGACCACGACGAAGGCGCCCGCGAAGCCGACCACCCGGACGGTCACCGGCCCGTCGGTCAGCTACGAGTACGGCTCGCTCCAGGTCCGGATCACGCTCAGCGGCAGCCGGATCGTCGACGCCACCGCGACCGGTATGCCGCTGGGCGGCCAGTCCGGGCAGCGCAGCGACGACGTGCAGGCCCGCTACAGCGGCAGCTCGGGCGAGGTGGTGGCCAAGCAGAGCGCCAACCTGAGCACCGTCTCCGGCGCCACCTACACCAGCACCGCCTACAAGCAGTCGCTGCAGGCCGCGATCGACAAGGCGTGAGTTCGGCCGCCGCCCGGCCCGGCCTGCGCCGGGTCGAGCAGATCATGGGTACGGCGATCAGCCTCGACCTGGCCGACGACCTGCCCGCCGCCACGCTGCACGAGTTGGCCGAGCGCACGTTCGCCTGGATGCGCGAGGTGGACGCGCGGTTCAGCACCTACCGCGACGACAGCGAGGTGTGCCGGCTGGACCGGGGCGAGTTGCCGCCGGCCGAGGCGTCCGGCGACCTGCGGGCGGTGCTGGAGCGCTGCGCCGACCTGTGGACGGCCACGGACGGCTTCTTCGACGCGTACGCGACCGGCCGGCTGGACCCGTCCGGCTTCGTGAAGGGCTGGGCGGCGCAGGTCGCCTCGGACCGGTTGGTGGCGGCCGGCGCCCCGAACCACTGCGTGAACGCCGGCGGCGACGTGCGGGTACGCGGCCGCACCGCGGCCGGTGAGCCGTGGCGGATCGGCGTGCGGCACCCGTGGGACCCGTCGGCCACCTGCCTGGTGCTGACCGGGACCGACCTGGCGGTCGCCACCTCCGGTGTCTACGAGCGCGGGCACCACGTCGTCGACCCGCGCCGGGGCGCCCCGGCGCGGGGCTTGCGCTCGGTCACCGTGGTCGGCCCGGATCTGGGCGAGGCGGACGCCTACGCGACGGCCGCCGTAGCCATGGGCGAGCCCGGCATCCCCTGGCTGGACCGCCTCCCGGCCCCCTGGCAGCACGCCGTGGTCACCGAGGACGCCCGCCTCCTGCACTCCCGCACCCTCCCCCTGAGCCCCTGACCCCGTCGATCATGAACTTGGCGGGCGCGCCGCCCGGCGTGTCGTGCCGCCAACTTCATGATCGACGGAGCGGCGCGGGCGGGCGGGGCGGGGAGAGGGTGGGGTCAGCGGAGGGGGCGGTGGAGGATGGCGGGGCGGGAGCCCGGGGGGCGTGGGGGGCCGGGGCGGGCGCCACGGGGGCGGGTGAAGGTCCAGGGGTGCGGGCGGCGACGGTGGTGCCGCGGTGGTTCGGTGCCGCCGGTGTGGCGGGCCGCGTCGTCCGTGGACATCCTCAACCCCCGCTCTGGCGCGAGATGCGCCCTCGCCAGACACAACGAGTGCGGTGGCGGGGAGGTCGCTGTCGGCCAGTTGTCGCCTCAGCGCCCGCGCCGGGGCAGCGGCAGGTGGCCGGGGAGCGGGTCCGGGGTGAGCGTGACCCCGGCCGCGCGCAGCGCCGCGATCAGCGCGTTCTGCACCAGGTAGGAGTCGGGCATCTGCCACCGTGCCTGTTCCGGCGCGACCGCCCAGCGCACCGTCCCCTCGGGGAGCCGGGTCGGCGGGGCCGGGATCCACGAGCCGGGGCCGTGCCGCACCACGTGGAAGCAGTGCTCCAGTTCCGGCCGCAGCGGGTCGCCGGGGCGGACCAGGAACATCCAGCGGCCGGTCGGGGTGACCAGCACCGGCCCGCGTACGCCGAAGCCGGCCGGGTGGGTGGCGACCGCGTCCAGCACCCGCCGGCCGAGGTGCGCGGCGACCTCCAGCACGTCGAACGCGTGCCCGGTGGGCAGCAGCACCCCGTGCGGGCGGTGGCGCCACCAGGTGGCCACCCGGGCCGGGTCGGCGCTGGCCGCGTGCTCCCAGTTCTCCAGCGCCGGGTGGCAGCCCACGGTGGGGCAGCCGGCCCGGCCGCAGACGAACCGACTGTTGGCCAGGCAGGCGCCCGGCGTGACCGGCCAGCCGTGCAGCGCGTAGCGGACGGCGACCCGGCGCAGCCGTACCCGCTCCAGCGGCGACAGGTGAGCGACGCGCGGTCGGACGTTCCCCCACATGTGTGCCATCCCCTCTCGCCCCACCGAATCCGTCCACCGCCACACGTCGAGAACCGTCACTGCCGTAACCCGCGATCGTTGAGTTGACGAACGGCCGGTGCAACTTGCACGAAAACTACGAGAACTGGCTGGACGGCTGACGCACAACCTGTGCGACCAGGGCAAATCTGGTGGACGCGGGGGTAGCGGCCGGCGCTGACCGGGGGAGGGGGCAGGCGTGGACGAACTACCCATAGGCCGGCGGGTGGCCTATTGGCGGAGTCGCCGCAAGATGTCCCAGCAGGTCTTCGCCGACCGGCTCGGCAAGTCGAAGAGCTGGGTGGACAAGGTGGAACGCGGCGTCCGCCGGCTGGACAAGTTCTCCGTGCTCTACGAGATCGCCGACATCCTCCAGATCGACGTGCAACTGCTGCACGGCAAGGACCCGGAGCGGCGCACCGACGCGCTCAACTGCATCGACCAGGTCGAGGTGGAGGAGATCCGCACCGCCCTGGAGCGGTACGACTCGATGAGCGCCTACTTCGACGCCGCGCCCTACCCGCCGGCGCTGGACGACATGCGCAAGGCGGTCAACCACGCCTGGCTCACCTACCAGTACGGCCGCTACGGCATGCTCACCCGCGCCCTGCCCAAGCTGCTGCGCGACGCCCAGGCGGCGGACGCCACCTACGACGGCGACGACCAGGGGCGGGAGGCCGCCCACCTGCTCGGGCAGGTCTACCAGATCGCCTCCTCGGTGTTGCGCAAGCTGGGCGAGTGCAACCTGTCCTGGCTGGCCGCCGACCGCTCGATGGCGGTCGCCCAGCGGGCCGACGACCCGCTGCTCGCCGGCATCGCCACCACCCGCGTCTGCAACGCCCTCGTCGCGATGGGCCGCCCCCGCCCCGCGCTCGAACTCAACGTGCGGATCGCCGACCGGCTCGCCCCCGGTGGCGACAAGGGCGCCGATCCCGGCCGCCTCTCCGTCTACGGCATGCTGCTGCTCCAGGGCGCGATGGCCGCCGCCCGGATCGGCGACTCGGCGACCGTGGACGACCTGATCAGCGGCGCCGCCGAGGCGGCCACCCTGCTCGGCGGCGACCACAACCACTACTGGACGTCGTTCGGCCCGACCAACCTGGAGCTGCACCGCGCCGCCGCGGCGGTCGAGTTGGGCGACGGCGGCCGGGCGGTGGAGACGCACCAGCGGTTGAACGGGCACGCCTTCAACGCGCTGCTGCCCGAGCGGCGCGCCCACCACCTGCTCGACCTGTCCCGGGCCTACTCCCAGATCGGTGACGTCGGCAACGCCGGCGACATGCTGTTGCAGGGCGACCGGCTCGCGCCGTCGGAGATCCGGTGCCGGCCGATCGCGCACGAACTCATGTCCGAGATCCTCCGTCGCACACGGGGTGCGCCGCCTTCGCCGATCGCGGAGTTGGCTGAGCACATGGGAGTCGGAGTATGAGCGCGGACCCGACCGGATGAGCGGTCCGCACACCAGCACCGGGCACCGTGGGGTGCTCTACGTCATCGCCTGCGGCTCGCCGCTGGCCCGTCACGTCGGCCGGCTGGTCGACCTCGCCCAGTCCGACGGCTGGGCGGTCTGCGTGGTCACCACCCCGGACGGCGCGAAGTTCGTCGACCGCACGGCGTTGGCCCGGCAGACCGGCCACCCGGTCCGGACGCACTACAAGAACCCGGGGGACCCGGACGTGCTGCCCGCGGCGGACGCCATGCTGGTCTGCCCGGCCACGGTCAACACGATCAACAAGTGGGCGGTCGGCATCACCGACACGCTCGCGCTCGGCCTGCTGGTCGAGGCGCAGGGGCTCGACGTGCCGATCGCCGCCGTCCCGTACACCAACGTGGCGATGGCCGGGCACCCGGCGTTCCGGACCAGCCTGGCCCGGCTCGCCGAGTGGGGCGTCCGGGTCGTCTTCGGCGACCACGTGGTCCGGCTGCACGCGCCCGGCACCGGCGAGCGGCACCTGGACGCCTTCCCCTGGGACGCCGGCCTGGCCGCCCTGCGCGGCACGGCACGTCCGGTCGCGCCGGTCGCCCGGGCGGGGTGAGCGCGAGGGCTCCCGGCGCCGTCCGGGAGCCCCGCCGGCCCGCCGTGGACGTGCCGACCGCCGGACGCCGGTAAGCTGGCCGGCCGTGAGCACAACCGGATCGCCGCCCTCGGTGGCCGACGTGGTGGCCGCCCTGGACCGCCGTTACCCGCCCGCCTGGGCCGAGGAGTGGGACCGGGTCGGCCTGGTGCTGGGCGAGCCCGACCAGCCGGTACGCCGGGTCGCCTGCGTGGTCGACGTGGTTCCGGAGACGGTCGAGGAGGCGCTCGCCGCCGGCGCCGACATGATCGTCGCGCACCACCCGCTGCTGCTGCGCGGCGTCTCCTCGGTGGCCGCCACCACGTACAAGGGGCGGATCGTGCACCGGCTGATCAAGGCCGACGTGGCGTTGTACGTGGCGCACACCAACGCCGACGTGGCCGCCCCGGGCGTGTCCGACGCGCTGGCCGGCCGGTTCGGCCTGACCGGGCTGCGCCCGCTGCACCGGCCGCGCCCCGGCTCACCGGCGGACGGCCCGGGTCGGGGCATCGGCCGGGTGGGCGAGCTGCCCACCCCGATGACACTTGCCGAGCTGACCCGGCTGGCCGCCCGCGTGCTCCCCGTCACCGCCTGGGGCGTTCGCGCCGCCGGGGATCCCGGGCGTATGGTTCGTACCCTCGCCGTCAGCGGCGGCTCGGGGGACGGGTTCCTCGCCGAGGCGACCGCGGCCGGGGTGGACGCGTTCCTCACCGCGGACCTGCGCCACCACCCGGCCGGGGAGCACCTCGCCGCCGGCGGCCCGGCCCTGCTCGACGCCGCCCACTGGGCGACCGAACGACCGTGGCTGGACGACCTGGCCGCCCACCTGGCCGCCGAGCTGGGCGTCGAGACCGTGGTGTCCGACCTGGACACCGACCCCTGGACCGTGCACGCCGCCGCGCCCCGACCGGACGACAAGGAGCCCCGACCGTGAAGGCTGACCCGAAGGTGCAGCGTCGCCTGCTCGACCTGCAGGCGATCGACACCACGCTCGCCCAGCTCGCGCACCGCCGCCGGAGCCTGCCGGAACGGGCCGAGCTGGAGGCGCTCGCGCGCGAGCTGTCGGCGCTGGAGGACGAGCGGGTCCGTGCCCAGGTGGCCGTGGACGACCTGGACCGGGACATCGCCCGGTTGGAGAAGGACGTCGACCAGGTCCGGGCGCGCAAGAGCAAGGACGAGGCCCGGCTGGCCTCGGGCAGCGGCCCGGCCCGGGAGCTGGAGGCGCTCCAGCACGAGCTGGTCTCGCTCAACCGCCGGCAGAGCGACCTGGAGGACGCCGAGCTGGAGCTGATGGAGCAGCGGGAGACCGCGCAGGGCGTGCTGGACGGCATCGAGAGCCGGATCGCCGAGGCCCGGGAGCGCCGGGGCGCGGCCGAGCAGCGCCGCGACGACGCGCTCGCCGAGATCGCCAAGGAGGAGGAGTTCAAGCGCACCTCCCGCCGGCCGCTCGCCGACGACCTGCCGGCGGACCTGGTCACCCTCTACGACAAGATCCGCGAGGACACCGGGATGGGCGCCGCGCTGCTCACCGGCGGTCGTTGCGGCGGCTGCCGGCTGGAGCTGTCCGGCGCCGACGTGGCGCGGATCCGCAAGGCCGACCCGGACGACGTGGTCCGCTGCGAGGACTGCCGCCGGATCATGGTCCGGACCAACGAGTCGGGACTGTAGCCGCCGTGGCGGTGCGCGCGGTCGTGGTCGAGGCCGACGGCGGCTCCCGGGGCAACCCGGGTCCCGCCGGCTACGGCGCGGTGGTCCGGGACCCGGAGACCGGTGAGGTGCTGGCCGAGCGGTCGGAGTCGATCGGCACGGCGACAAACAACGTGGCGGAATATCGCGGCCTGATCGCCGGGCTGGAGGCCGCCGCCGAACTCGGCGCGGCCGAGGTCGAGGCGCGGATGGACTCCAAGCTGGTGGTCGAGCAGATGTGCGGCCGCTGGCAGATCAAGCACCCGGGGCTGCGCCCGCTCGCCGCGCAGGCCGCCGGGCTGGTCGGCCGGTTCACCGCCGTCCGGTTCACCTGGATCCCCCGGGAGCGCAACAAGCACGCCGACGCCCTCGCCAACGCCGCGATGGACGCCGCCGCCGGCCGGCCCCCGACGGCGGCGCGCGTCGCGGAGCCGCCGCGCGAGGTCGCCGGTCCGGACTCGCCGGGCCGGGCCGCGGCCCGCGAGGTGGCCGCCCGCGCCGCCACCGCGAAGGCCACCGGCACCGACCCGGCCACCACCCCCGCCTCCTGGGAGCCCCGCCCGACCGAGGAGGGCACCCGACTGATCCTGGTGCGCCACGGCGAGACCGAACGCACCGTGCAGAAGCGCTACTCGGGTCGCGGCGACGTGCCGCTGACCGCGCGGGGCCGGGCCCAGGCGCGGGCCACCGCCGCCCGGGTGGCCGCGCTGGCGCCGTCCGTCGCGGCAGTGGTCAGCTCGCCGCTGTCGAGGTGTACGGCGACCGCCGAGGCGATCGCCGCGGTGGTCGGCAACCCGCCGGTACGCCCCGACGACGACCTGATCGAGTGCGACTTCGGCATCTGGGAGGGGCGCACGTTCGCCGAGGTGCGCGACGGTTGGCCGGGCGAGCTGGACGCCTGGCTCGCCTCCACCCGGATCGCCCCGCCGGAGGGGGAGTCGTTCACGGCGGTCGCCGCGCGCACCGGCCGGGCGGTGGACCGGCTGCGGTCGGCGTACCCGGGGGAGACCGTGGTGGTCGTCTCGCACGTCTCGCCGATCAAGCTGGTGCTGCGCGACGCGCTCGCCGCCGGCGACGCGTTCCTGCACCGGCTCTACCTGGACACCGCGGGCGTCTCGGTGCTCGACCTGTACCCGGACGGCGGCGTCGCGGTCCGCTCGGTCAACGACACCGCCCACCTCTCCGGCCTGTGACGACCGGCTGACAGCCGGCCGTTCGGCGCAGCCGGGCGGCCGCTCGGCGCATCGACGTCCGCCTGTCGAACGTGACCGCGCTCACATGGTCGTAGCCTCCGGCCGTCACATGGCCCGCTACGACTTCCCGGAGGGTGTCACATGGACGCACCGGAACCGGAGGCGCCGGACACGGCGCGATCCCGGGCGAAGGACAAGAGTCCCTGGAACTGGCTGCTCTTCATCCCGATCGTGGTGCCGCTGATCCCGGCATTCTTCAACGCCGACTCGCCCCGGCTGTTCGGGTTCCCGCGCTTCTACTGGCTGCAACTGGCCTGGATCCTGCTGGGCGTCGGCACCACCACGCTGGTCTACCAGATGACCAAGAAGAAGCGGGGTGAGCACTGATGTGGCGTGACCACCTCACCGAGATCATCGTCTTCTCCGTGCTGTTCCTGCTGGTCAGCGCCATGGGCTTCGTGGCGGCCCGGTGGCGCCGGCCGCAGGACATGGCCCACCTCGACGAGTGGGGGCTGGGCGGGCGCAGCTTCGGCGGCTGGATCACCTGGTTCCTGGTCGGCGGTGACCTCTACACCGCGTACACGTTCGTCGCGGTGCCGGCGCTGATCTTCGGAGCCGGCGCGGCCGGGTTCTTCGCCGTGCCCTACACGATCGTGATCTATCCGCTGGTGTTCCTGGTGCTGTGCCGGCTCTGGTCGGTGTCGCACCGGCACGGTTTCGTCACCCCGGCCGACTTCGTCCGCAACCGGTTCGACTCGCCGATCCTGGCGCTGCTGGTGGCGATCACCGGCATCGTCGCGACCATGCCGTACATCGCGTTGCAGCTCGTCGGCATCGAGGCGGTGCTGAAGACGATGGGCGTGACCGGGGACAGCGCGCTGGCCCGGCACCTGCCGATCATCATCGCGTTCGCGATCCTGGCCGCCTACACCTACCAGTCGGGGCTGCGCGCGCCGGCGCTCATCGCGTTCGTCAAGGACTCGCTGATCTACGTGGTGATCCTGGTGGCGGTGATCTACCTGCCCTACAAGCTGGGCGGCTGGGGCAGCATCTTCGACGCCGCCGACGCGAAGTTCCAGGCGACCCCGGCGCCCGGCGACGGCATCCTGCTCAACGCCAACAACCAGCTCCAGTACGTCACGCTGGCGTTCGGCTCGGCGCTGGCGCTGTTCCTCTACCCGCACAGCATCACCGGCGTGCTGGCCAGCCGGAACCGGGACGTGATCAAGCGGAACATGTCGGCGCTGCCGGCGTACAGCCTGCTGCTCGGGTTGATCGCGCTGCTCGGCTACATGGCCATCGCGGCGAACGTGAAGCCGCTGCCCGGCGCCAAGGCCGGCAGCGTGGACGGCAACACGGTGGTGCCGTTGCTGTTCGACCAGCAGTTCCCGGACTGGTTCGCGGGCGTGGCGTACGCGGCGATCGGCATCGGCGCGCTGGTGCCGGCGGCGATCATGTCGATCGCGGCGGCGAACCTGTTCACCCGCAACATCTACAAGGAGTACCTGAAGCGGGACGCCACGCCGGCGCAGGAGGCGAACGTCTCGAAGATCACCTCGCTGGTGGTGAAGGTCGGCGCGGTGGCCTGCATCGTCTTCCTCGACCCGCAGTTCTCCATCGACCTCCAGCTCATCGGCGGCGTGATCATCCTGCAGACGCTGCCGGCGGTGGCGCTGGGGCTCTACACCCGCTGGTTCCACCGGGGCGCGCTGATCGCCGGCTGGGTGGCCGGCATGGGCCTGGGCATGTGGATGCTCTACCAGATCGGCAACCCGGCGACCGGCAAGAAGCACTTCGCCGGCTCCGCGTTCCCGCTCTCCGAGTTCGGCTTCGACACCAAGAAGACGATCTACGTGGGGATCGTGGCGGTGCTGGTGAACCTGGTGGTGGCCGCGCTCGGCACGCTGGTGCTGCGGGCGGCGAAGGTGGCCGACGGCGGCGACGGCACCACGCCCGACGACTACTTCGCCGACGAGGGGACGCCGCGGGCCGCCGCCGACCGCGCCGACTCCGCCCCCGAACCCGTGGCGTGAAAGGAGGGGCCCCCTGTTAACGCATTCCGCATAACAGGGGGCCCCTCCTAACAAACACCCTCAGCGGCGACGGTTGCGTGCGTCGAGCGCCTCGTTGAGGCGGTGCAGCAGCTCCGCGAGGGTGTCGCGGTCCGTCTCGGACCAGGCGGACAGCATCTCGCCGTAGAGCCGAGTGCGGGCGGCCCGCACGGCCGCCATCCGCTGGAGCCCGGCCGGCGTCGCGGAGATCACCGTGCCGCGCCCGTCGGCCGGGTCGGGGGTACGGGAGATCAGCCCGTCGCGTTGGAGCGCGGAGACCTGCCGGGTGACCGTGGAGCCGTCCAGGTTGAGCCGGGCGGCGAGCGCCGAGACGTTCTGCGGCCCGGCCACGTCGAGGTGCCGCAGGATCACGTACGCGGCGCGGTCGAGCAGCCGGTGCTCCATGGTGCCGGTGCCGCGCCGGGTGGCCTCGCCCAGCCGCATCAGCAGGGCGACCTCGGTCTCGATCCGGCCGAGTGTGACTTCCTTCGCGTGGTCGTCGTCGCTCATAGCTGTATGATACAAGGAAATTACCTGTACGATACAGCTATCTGGGAGGTTGCGGAGTGGATCGGCGATCCGAGCCCAACCGCAGTGCCATCTACGCCACCACGCTCGTGGCGTTCCTCGCCATCGCCGGCATCGCGGTGGTGGACCCCATCCTGCCCGCCATCGGCGAGGCCATCGGCGTCACCGCGTGGCAGGTCGAACTGCTCTTCACCGCGTACATCGCGGTGATGGCCGTCGGCATGATCCCGGCCACCCTGGCCAGCGGCCGGTTCGGCTTCAAACCGGTGCTCGTCACCGGCGTCTCGGTGGTCGGCCTGGCCGCCATCCTCGCCTCGTTCAGCAACGACATCGTCCAGCTCTCCGTGCTGCGCGGCGTCTGGGGGCTGGGCAACGCGATGTTCTTCGCCACCGCCATGGTGGTGCTGGTCAACCTGGCCAACGACCGGGAATGGGTGGTCGGCCTCTTCGAGACCGCGCTCGGCCTCGGCTTCGCCGTCGGCCCGCTGATCGGCGGCCTGCTCGGCGAGGTGAGCTGGCGACTGCCGTTCTTCGTCTGCGGCATCTTCATGGTGCTCGCGCTCGGCGTCGCCGCCCGCAAGCTCCGCGAACCCACGACCAAGCAGGCACCGGTACGCGTCGGCCAGATCTTCGCCACCTACCGCAAGCCGGCGTTCATCACCCTCTGCGTGGTCACCGCCGCCTACAACTTCGTCTTCTTCGTGGTGCTCGGCTACACGCCGCTGTTCCTGCGCCTCGACGTCATCCCGCTGGGCCTGGCGTTCACCGGCTGGGGCCTCGGCCTGGCCGCCGGCATCCTGCTGATCGGGCACCGGCTCGCCCACCGCATCGGCGCGGTGCAGACCGTCGGCGTGGCAGTCGTCGGCCTGCTCGTCTGCATGGTCCTGTTCGCCACCTCCACCGGCACCGCCATGTCGCTCGTCGTGCTGGTCGTCGCCGGCCTCTTCATGGGCCTGGCCAACGCCAACCTGACCGACCTGGCGCTCGGCCTCGGCTCCGCCGACCGACGCGTCGCCACCGGCGCGTTCAACCTGGTCCGCTGGGGCGCCGCCGCGCCCGCGCCGATCATCTCCGGCAAGCTCGCCGAACACGGCCTGGCGCTGCCGTTCTGGGTCGGCTTCGGGGTGCTCGCCGTCGGCGTGCTGGTCTACCTCGCCTTCGGTCACCTGATGGCCGCCGGCTACGGCGAGCGGGTGGTGTGGAACCGGGCCGCCCGGACCGCCGAACACGCCCCGGAGGAGCCGGTCGGGGAGGCGTACTGACCGGTCAGGTCAGCGCGCGCCACAGCAGGTAGAGGCCGATCGTCGTACCGAACAGCACGATGACCGTCTTCAACACCACAGCCGGGAGCCGGCGGGCCAGCCTGGCGCCCGCGTACCCCCCGACCAGGGTGGCCGGCGCGACGACCGCGACGGCTACCCACTGCACCGGACCGAACAGCGCGAACACCACGAGCGTGGTCAGCCCCACCACGGCCGACAGCAGGTTCTTCACCGCCGTGACCCGGGCCAGCGTCGCGTCCAGCACCAGGGCCAGCCCGGCCACCAGCATCACCCCGAGCGCCGCACCGAAGTAGCCGCCGTACACCGTGCCGACCAGGACCATGGTCTGCACGGTGACGGTACGGCGGCGCGGGCTCATCCGCGCCGGATGGCCGACCAGCCGGCGCAGCGGATCCTGGAACGCCAGCACGGCGGTCGCGCCCAGCACCAGGAACGGCACCACCAGCTCGAACGCGCGGGCCGGGGTGGCCAGCAGCAGCACACAACCGAGCACCGTGCCCACCGCCGCGGTGGGCAGCAGCGACCACAGCGCCCGACCGCGCGGCAGATCCGCCCGGCTGCCCGCCACGCTCGCCGCGTACCCGGGGAAGACCGCCACCGAGTTCGACACGTTCGCCGCCACCGGCGGCAGCCCGGTCGCGATGAGCGCCGGGAACGTGATCAGGGAGCCGCCGCCGGCGACCGCGTTCACCGTGCCCGCGGCCAGACCGGCGACCACCAGCAACGCGACGTCGGAGAGATCCACGATCCCCGAGGCTAGTACGCCCGGCCGGAACGCCGCCTTCCGCCGGGGCCGCGCCCGGGGGCGCGGATTCGGTATAACAGGCTGGCGTACGCGGGGGAGGGCGCAGATGCGTGATCGGCTGGACGAGGCGCTGCGGGCCGGCCGGCTCGACGGCCTGCACGCCGTCCTGGCGGCCCGCGACGGCCGGCTCCTGCTGGAGCACTACGGCTCCGGCGAGGACCACTCCTGGGGCAACTCGCTGGGCATCGTGGAGTTCGGGCCCGAGACCCTGCACGACATCCGCTCGGTCACCAAGAGCGTGACCGCGCTGCTCTACGGCATCGCCCTCGCCGACGGGCTGGTCCCCGCCCCACCCGAACCGCTGCTCCCGCACTTCCCGCACCATCCCGACCTCGCGGCCGACCCGCTGCGCGCCCGGCTCACCGTCGAACACGCGCTGACCATGTCGCTCGGGCTGGAGTGGCGCGAGGACCTGCCGTACGACAGCCCGGCCAACGCCGAGATCGCGATGGAGCTGGCCCCGGACCGCTACCGCTACATCCTCGAGCGGCCGGTCGTCGAGGCGCCCGGCACCCGCTGGTCCTACTGCGGCGGCGCCACCGCCCTGCTCGGCCACCTGATCGCCGGCGGCACCGGCCAGGCACTGCCGGACTACGCGCGGGACACCCTCTTCGAACCGCTGGGCATCACCCGGTACGAGTGGCTGGCCGGCGACGACGGCGTGGCGTCGGCCGCGTCCGGGCTGCGACTCGTACCCCGTGATCTGCTCCGGATCGGTGAGCTGGTGCGGTGCGACGGGATGTGGCGTGGCCAGCCGCTCGTGCCCGCCGACTGGCTGCGCACGATGCTCCGGCCGCGCCTGCGAACCGAGTGGGGCGCGGGCTACGGCTACCACTGGTATCTCGAATCCGTCGCCGGCCACGACCTCGCGGCCGGGATGGGCAACGGCGGCCAGCGCCTCTACGTCCTGCCCGACCTGGACCTCGTCGTGGCCGTCACCGCAGGCAACTACGACCACCCCGAGCAGTGGCGGACCCCGCTGGCCGTGCTGGACCAGGTCATCCTCCCCGAGGTCGGATGAGGCGTCGGGGTGGAAATGGCGGCGGCGGGCGCGTCGTTAGGATGGGTGCGCGACGGACGAGTCGACCGGGCGGTCGCGTCGGCGGGCTCCGGCCCGCCGCCGAGGAACGTCCGGACTCCACAGGGCAGGGTGGTTGCTAACGGCAACCCGGGGTGACCCGCGGGACAGTGCCACAGAAAACAGACCGCCGGACCGTAACGGGACGGTAAGGGTGAAACGGTGGGGTAAGAGCCCACCAGCACCCCGGGTGACCGGGGTGGCTCGGTAAACCCCACCCGGAGCAAGGCCAAGAAAGGGCCGTCACCGCAAGATGACGACCCGCGCAGACGCTCGAGGGCTGCCCGCCCGATGTCTGCGGGTAGGCCGCTGGAGCCTGCCGGCGACGGCAGGCCGAGATGGATGGCCGCCGCCGGCGCGCCTTCGGGCGTGCCGGGCACAAAATCCGGCGTACAGGTCGACTCGTCCGTCGCCCACCAGCTCAGAGCTTTCTACCGGGCTGACGTTCTGCCGCGAGCTAACCAGCTTGTCCCGTCGCGGGACGCTGTGGAGGATCGGTGGATGGATCTCCATGCTGCGGAACGGCAGCTCCAGGCCGCTCAGCGCGCCGCCGATGTCGCGGCCCTCGACGCGCTTCTGCACCCCCGGCTCGTGGCCGTCGGACCGGATGGCGCGGTCTTCACGAAGGACGACGACCTGGAGAGCCACCGCTCGGGCGCGCTGCGAATCACCAGGCTGGTGGAGGAGTCGCTCGACGTCCAGGACGACGGCGCGACCGGGGTGACCCGCACGGTCGCTGCGGTTGATGCGGTTCAGGGCGGTGCCGTCGTGTCTGCGCGGTTGCGCTACACCCGGCTGTGGGTGCGTGAGGACGGCAACTGGCGGGTGTTGGCCGCCACCCTCGTCCCGATCGAGTGAGCGCTTCTGCTCGCTCGTGACCCTGCGACGGACCGATATACCGCGGAGTCATGATTATGCCTCTGGGGTATATCGCTCAGAAGTGAATCCTTTCTGGCCGGCCGTGGCGGAGCGTCGTCAGCGCAGTGCGGCCCGGCGAAGCGGCGCGCGGCGAGCCGAGGGTGCGAGCGCGTTATTCGTTTGTCGGCCCGGCGTCGCTCCTCCTACCGTCCGGCCATGATTCTCCGGGAGGAACAGGCCCACGACCGGAACGGTGTCGACGCGCTGCACCGCGAGGCGTTCGGGGGCGACCACGGCGACGTCGTGGCGCGCCTGGTGGGCGACCTGCGTCGCGACGACCCCACCGCGCTGTCGCTGGTGGCCGAGGAGTCGGACCAGGTGGTCGGACACGTCATGGTCAGCCGGTGCCGGGTGGACGCGCCTCGGCGGCTCGTCGACGTGGGGTCGCTGAGTCCGCTCGCCGTCGCCCCGTCCCGGCAGCGCCGGGGCATCGGCTCGGCGCTCGTCCGGCGCGTTCTCCAGGAACTCGACGTACGCGGTGTGCCGCTGGTCTTCCTCGAAGGTGATCCCCGGTACTACTCCCGGCTCGGCTTCGTCCCCGCGGTGGGGCGGGGCTTCCGCAAGCCGTCCCTGCGCATTCCCGACGCCGCGTTCCAGGTGGTCGAGCTGTCGGCGTACGAGCCGTGGATGGCGGGGACGTTCGTCTACTCGGACACGTTCTGGCGGCACGACTGCGTCGGCCTGCGGGAGGCGGACGTCGGTGGCGATCGGCGGTCATAACGTGTCCCTGGCCGGGGTGATGGACCCGGCGAAGGGAGGACATCATGAGATTCCGGATCAGGACTGTCGGCGCGTTCCTCGCGATCGCCGCGGCGACCACGCTCGTCGCGTCGGGCGTGGTGCGGAATCCCGCCGGCGCGGACGGGCACAGCTTCCAGTTCACGATGGTCCGCTCGCAGGGCGCCGAGGCCGCCGGCTGCCTGTCGAACGCCCGCGCCGTCGTGCGGGTCCATCCGCAGGGGCCCAACGAGATCCTGACCCTCCGCGCCGTCGGCCTGCCGCCACGGACCAACTTCGACCTGTTCGTGCTGCAGGTGCCGGACGCGCCGTTCGGGGTGTCGTGGTACCAGAGCGACATGCGGTCCAACCAGCACGGCCTCGCCCGGGCGACGGTCGTCGGACGCTTCAACATCGAGACCTTCGCCGTCGCGCCCGGCGGTCAGCCGGCGCCGAACACCCACCCGGGCCTGGACGCGACGGTGAACCCGGCGTTCGCGCCGATCCACACGTACCACCTGGGTTTCTGGTTCAACTCGCCGCAGGAGGCGGTGGCCGCCGGGTGTCCGGGCGCCACCACCCCGTTCAACGGCGACCACACCGCGGGCGTCCAGGCGATGAGCACCCGCAACTTCCCCGCCCTGGCCGGCCCGTTGAGCCAGGTCGGGTCCTGACCGCGACCGGTCGCGGTGGCCCGCACGGGCCGCCGCGACCGGCTCGGGTCAGGGCGTGGTCGGGGTGACGCCGTCGAGCAGGTCGGCGAGGCGGCCCGCGGTGGTCGGGGCGTGCAGGTGCAGCCGGGCCACGTTGATGCTGTCCGTGCCGACCACGGCGAGCAGCGCCTGCCGGCTGACCGCGTAGACGCTGAGGTAGCCGTTCTCGTTGCGGACCGTGGACTGCTGGAAGTCGCCCTGGCCCAGCCGGAAGCCGACCTGGCGGCCCAGCCCGAACATGGTCGCCGCCAGAGCCGCGAGGTCGTCGGGGCTGGCGTCGTTCTGCAGGTTGTGTGTGATGAGCAGGCCATCGACGCCGCCGAGCACGCAGCCGTGCACGCCGGGGATCTGGATCCGCAGCGCGGACAGTTCCTGCCCGATGGCCGGGTACGGCAGCGCCGGGTTGCCGGCCAGCGAGGGCGGCAGCGTGCGCGGTGGCGGCAGGGTGCCGGCCCCGGCCGGCGTACGGCGGGGGAGCTTGTCCACCCGGCTCACAGCTCCAGGCTCTCCTCGATCGCGCGCAACTGGTGGCGAGCCATCGCCAGGTTGGCCCGGCTCTTGCTCACCATCAGGTAGAGGAACAGGCCCTTGCCGGTGCGGTTGCTCAGCGGCCGGATCAGGTGGTACTGGCTGCCGAGCGTGATGAGGATGTCCTCGATCTCGTCGTCGAGCTTCAGCATCTCGATGGTGCGCAGCTTGGCCCGGACCACGTCGGTGTTGCCGGCGGCGGCGACGGTCAGGTCGATCTCGCCGGTGCCGCCGGCCACGCCCAGCGTCATGCCACTTGTGTAGTCGACGAGCGCGGCACCGATCGCGCCGTCGATGCTCATCGCGCTCTTCAACGCGACGTCGAGGTTGCCCACGATGTTTCTCCCCAGGAGTCGGCCGGGTGGGCCGGTCGCCGCTCGGGGTGTCGTGCGGGCTGACAGCCGGCGCCTCCCGCGAATATGCTCCGTCGAGGCTTGCACATCGATGTCCGGCCCGCACCCGAGCGGCTGGTGATCCACCTGTGCGGTCCTTCCCTGTCGTCCGCCGGTCCCGTAAGTGGGACTCCGTGGCGGATGGTCGATCGTGGAGTCGCCTGCTAAGCGGGTGAGCCCTATGTAGAGATGCGATATAGTACGGCGGTGCGACTGACCATCCCCGTGGTGAAGGTGCTCTCGGCGCTGCTCGCCGAGCCCGACGCGCCGCGTTACGGCCTCGACCTGATGCGCCTCACCGGCCTGCCCAGCGGGACGCTCTATCCGGTGCTGCACCGCCTCCGGGCGGCCGGCTGGCTCGCCGCCGACTGGGAGGAGATCGACCCCGTCGCCGCCGGCCGGCCGGCCCGCCGCTACTACCGCCTCACCGGCGAGGGGATCCGCGCGGGTCGGCTGGCCCTGGCCGAGCTGCGCGCCCTCGCCCCCGCGCAACGGCCGCACGAGGGCGGCGCCGGCCCGGCGGGGGCGCCCGCATGGTGACCCGGATCGCCGGTTTCCTGGTGCGCGCCGCGGTGCGCCGCTGGCCGGCGGAGCTGCGGGCGGAGCTGGCCCGGGAGTGGACCGCCGAGCTGCGCGAGCTGGCCCGGGGCGGGCAGCGGTGGGGGATGCTGCGCTTCGCCGCCAGCCTGGCGACCAGTCGGGCCGCCACGCCACTCGTCGACCGGAGCGCGATGTCCGGGCGGTTGTGGCGTACCGCCGGAGTGCTGCTGCTCGCGCCGCCGGCCTGCGTCGGGGTCATCGTGGTCGCCGCGGTGGTGATGAACCTGGCCTACGGGTGGCTGTCGTTCGGCGTGGTGTGGGCCACGGCGTCGCAACTGCCGATCTGGTCGTTGGCCGCGGCCGGGCTCGGCGTGCTGCTCGCGCTCGTGGTCACCCGGGCCGCACGCCGGACCGTACGCGTGGGGGCGTTGCCCACCGCGCTCGGTGTGGCGTTGCCGATCGCCGCGACGCTCGCCGTGGTGCTCGGCTGGTTCGCCGGCCGGGACGAGAGCGGTGTGCGGGAGATGGTGCCCGGCCTGCTGCTCTGGCTGGCGCTGCTGGTGCCGGCGCTCTGGGCCGCCGGGGCGCTGGCCCGCCGGGGGCGGACCCGGTCGGCGTGGCTGGTCGGGCTGCTCGGCGCGCTGGTCGCGGCCGACGCGGCGGTGGTCCTCACGGTGGTCTCCACGATCCCGGCGACCGCGACGTCCACCGAGCTGCCGCCGGACTCGGTGGACCGGATCTCCGCGCCGCTGTGGCTCTTCACCTGCTGGACCGACTGGTCGTTCGGACTGCCCCGCCCGACCGAGTGGGAACGGTTCCTCATCACCGACCAGGTGCTCGTCGAGCCGATGTTCTACCTGGCCTGCACGCCTTACGCGCTGGCGTACGCGATCGCGGTGGCCCGTCCGGCGCAGGCCGCCACGTCGGTGGCGGTGCCCGCGCCGGTGTCGGCCTGAGGCCCGCTCAGGCCGACCAGCTCAACGCCCGGCCGGCCCGCTCGTAGTGCCGGGCCAGCTCCGCGTCGATCCGCGCGGCGCGCTCCTCGGTCAGCTCCACCGCCGGCACCCTCGGGACGCGCGCCACCAGCATCCGGTGCCGCAGCCCGGCCGGCGGGTGCGAGGCGAACAGCGACGTGTCCGCCCGGATGGTGAGCTGGCGTTCCAGCGGCAGCCGGTCGGCCGCGCCGGCGAGCGACCGGGTCGTCCCCGCCCGCCAGGCGGCCGGTCCGTGCCCGCCGCGCACCGCGTTGCGGACCACCGTGGCCATCGAATCGGCCCGTAGCAGCACGTCGAGCAGGCGGGTCGCGCCGGCCGTGCCGCCGGCCCGGGCGGCCATCTCGTCGGCCAGGTACTCGGCCCGCTGGCTCTCCCGCAACGCGATCGCCACCAGCGCCACGTGACCGGCGAACAGCAGGCGCGACAGCGTCCACGACACCAGCCGGCCCAGCCATTCGCCGACCATCACCAGCAACCCGTCGGCCCGGGTGTCGCCGCGCGGCCGGAACAGGTCGGCGGCGTTGCCGAGCATGGTCAGTGCCGGTTGGGTCACCGGGCCGCGCCGCAGGTCGCCGTTGACGAAGTGGCCCAGCTCGTGCCCGAGCAACGCGACCCGCGCCGGCCCGTCCAGCGCGCCCCACAGCGGTAGCCCGAGGGCGAGCACCCGCCGCCGGCGCGGTCCCACCGACGTCGCGTACGCGTTGATGTGCCCGTCGACGCCGACCACGTGCGGCACCGGCGCGCCGACGGCGGCCGCCACCTCCCCGACCAGGGCGTGCAACTCCGGCGCCTCGGCCGGGGTGAGCACCTCCAGGTCCGCGTCCAGCCGGCCGAACCGGGGCCGCAGCGCCACCGCCAGCGCGATCAGCGCCACGCCGAGCAGCACCGCGGCGTTCGGGAACGGGTACGCGAACAGCAGCCACACCCCGGCCACGGCCAGTCCCGCCACGCCCAGCAGGAGCAGCACGGAGACGCCGACGGTCAGCGCTCCGGCGAGCGAGCGCCCCGGTGACTCCAGCGGCCGGTCGACGAGGTCGGCGTACTGCTGGCGGGTGAGTCGCGCGGCCAGGCGGTGGGTCCGCCGGTCGACCCAGGACCAGCCGAACTCGGGCGGTCGGCGGTCGGCGTCGTAGGCGTCGAGATTCCAGTCGCATCCGGCGCACCAGGGCAACGCCCCGTCCAGCGACACCGGCGTCGCGCCGCATCGTGGACAGGCCCCCGTGCCCGTCGTCGTGGTGATCACGAGCGGTGATCCTGACCGGTGCCGGCTGTCCCCGGTACCGGCCGTTCGGACGACGCCGGTTGTTCTCCCATTCCCCATCGAAGCCACCCCGATCAGGTCTAATGTGGAGAAGGCGGCGACTATTTGTGGCGTTCCGGTGGCGGCCGGGCGATTCCCGGTGCACAGTGATCGCATGAGCGACGACGGAAGTGGTGGGCACTACTACTGGTGCACGCGACACCACCGGGTCGAGACCGATGCCGACGTGTGTCCCGCGAAGCACGTTCTCGGACCGTATTCCTCGGCCGCCGACGCGGAGAACGCCCTGCAGAAGGTGCAGGAGCGCAACGAAGCGTGGGATGCCGAGGACGCCCGTTGGGCCGGGGAGGGCCGATAGACGGCGCGGGAGGACCGCGTCGAGGTGATCCGTGCTCCGCGAGGGCGGCAGCACGTCCCCAGGAAAGGGAACCGAGATGGCCGTAGCACAGCAGGCCACCCGCCCGGCCGCGAAACGGACGACCGCGAAGAAGACCAGCGCGGGCAGGACGACGACGGTCACCAAGGCGTCGCCGAACGCCTCGGGCGCCGGCGCCGGACGGACGCCGGCCCGGAAGACGGCCGCGAAGAAGGCAGCCGCCAAGAAGGTCGTGTCGGCGGCGCGTAAGGCACCGGCGTCCAGGACCACCGCCAAGAGCGCGCCCGCCAAGAAGGCCACCGCGAAGAAGACGGCGGCGACGAAGGCCACCGCGAAGAAGACCACGGCGGCCAAGAAGACGACGGCGGCCAGGAAGACCACCGCCGCGCGGAAGACCACGACCGCCCGGACGACCGCCACGGCCAGGAAGACCACCGCGGCGAAGAAGACGACGCCGGCCAAGAGGACGACGGCGGCGAAGAAGACCACCGCGGCCAAGAAGGCGCCGGCGAAGAAGGCCACCGGCGCCCGGAAGGTCACCTCGGCGGCGGCGGCGAAGAAGACCACCGCCCGGAAGACCACCGCCGCGAAGAAGGCGCCGGCGAAGAAGACCACCGCGTCGACGCGCCCGACCGCCCGCAAGGCGGCGGCCAAGAAGGCGCCCGCGCGCAAGACCACTACCGCGCGCAAGACGACCACCGCCGCGAAGAAGACCACCGCGGCCAAGAAGGAGCCGGCCCGCAAGACCACCACCGCGCGCAAGACCACCGCGCGGAAGGCGCCGGCCCGCCGCGCCTGAGTGTTAGGAAGGGGCCCTTCCTATACCGAATGCGTTAACCGGGGCCCCTTCCTCACCCGCGCGGCGGCGCCGCGCCGGTGAGCGGAACGTGCGGAGCACTGTCAGGATTGACCGCGTGGTGATCCGACGCGTACTGGCGCCCCGCATCGACTTCGGCGCGCTGCGCCGCGAGCTGGGCCTGCCCGAGAGCTTCCCGGCCGCGGCGCAACGCGAGGCCGACACCGCGGCCGCCGCGCCGCTGCCGGCCGTCGCCGACCGGACCGACATCCCGTTCGTCACCGTCGACCCGGCGACCTCGCGCGACCTCGACCAGGCGATGCACCTCGCCCGCCGGCCCGGGGGCGGCTACCGCGTGCGGTACGCGATCGCGGACGTGCTCACCCACGTACACCCGGGGGGTGAGCTGGAGGCCGAGACGTGGCGGCGGGGCCAGACGGTCTATCTGCCCGACGGCAACGTGCCCCTGCACCCGCACACGCTCAGCGAGGGCGCGGCCAGCCTGCTGCCCGACGCCGAGCGGGCCGCCGTGCTCTGGACCATCGACCTGGACGCCGACGGCGGCACGGTCGCGGTCGGCCTGGAGCGCGCCCGGGTCCGCAGCCGGGCCAAGCTCGACTACGGCGGGGTGCAGCGTGACGCCGACGCCGGCCGCCTGCCCGAGCCGATCGCCCTGCTGCCCGAGATCGGCGCGCTGCTCACCGCGCGCGGGCTGCGCCGGGGCGCGATCAACCTGCCGCTGCCCGAGCAGGACGTCGAGCCCGACGGCGACGGGTGGCGGCTGGTGCTGCGCGGCCCCGGCCCGATGGAGGAGCACAACGCGCAGATCTCGCTGCTCACCGGCATGGCCGCGGCCGACATCATGCTCGCCGGCGGGATCGGCCTGCTACGGACCATGCCCCGGCCCCGCCCGGAGGCGGTCGAGAAGCTGCGGCTGGCCGCCGGCCCGCTCGGCGTGCCCTGGCCGGACGGCGCCTCGGTCGGCCAGGTGCTCGCCGGGCTGGACGCGTCGCAGCCCCGCGCGGCAGCGTTCGTCGACCAGGCCGCCGAGCTGATGCGCGGGGCCGCGTACACCGCCTTCGACGGCGCGGCGCCCGAGCAGCCGGAGCACGGCGGGGTGGCCGCCGCGTACGCCCACGTCACGGCGCCGCTGCGCCGCCTCGCCGACCGCTACGCCACCGAGGCATGCCTGGCCCTGCACGAGGGGCGCGAGGTGCCCGCGCACGTCCGCGAGGCGTTGCCGAAGCTGCCGGAGGTGATGGCGGCGACCGACCGGACCGCCGGCGCGGCCGCCCGCGGCGCGGTCGAACTGGCCGAGGCGGTGCTGCTGGCGCACCGGGTGGGCGAGACGTTCGAGGCGGCGGTGCTGGACGTGGACGAGCCCCGCCCGGCGGGCAACGGCCGGGCCGGCCGGCCACCCGGCGGCACTGTCGCGCTGGACGAGCCGCCGGTGCGGGCCCGCTGCACCGGCGAGCTGCCGCTCGGCGAGCGCGTCCAGGTCCGCCTGACCGTCGCCGACCCGGTGGAACGCAAGGTCGCCTTCGAGCGCGCCTGACCGGGCGCGGGGATTGTCACAGCGCCTCGCCGCGCCGTGCCGGGGCGAGCTTTGCGAGGATGACCGCATGGCTTACGACGCGACCACGCTGCCCGACGTCTCCGGGCTCACCGTCGGCATCATCGGTGGCACCGGCGACCAGGGGCGGGGTCTCGCCTACCGGTTCGCCCGGGCCGGGCAGACCGTGCTCATCGGCTCCCGCGCCGCCGACCGGGCCGCCGAGGCCGCCGCCGAGATCGCCGCCCTGCCGGGGGTCCCGGCCGGCGCCCCGGTCTCCGGCGCGGGCAACGAGGACGTCGCCCGCAGCAGCGACGTGGTGATCGTCGCGGTGCCGTGGGACGGGCACGAGGCCACCGTCGCCGCGCTCGCCGGGCCGCTGGCCGGCAAGATCGTGGTGGACTGCGTCAACCCGCTCGGCTTCGACAAGCAGGGCCCGTACGCGCTGACCGTGGCCGAGGGCAGCGCCGTGCAGCAGGCCGCCGCGCTGCTGCCCGACTCCCGGGTCTGCGCCGCGTTCAACCACGTCAGCGCGCCGCTGCTGGCCGACCCGGAGGTCGACCGGATCGACCTGGACGTGCTGATCTGCACCGAGGACCGGGACCTCGTCGGCGTGATCGCCGCGCTGGCCGCCCGGATCCCCGGGATGCGGGGCATCTACGCCGGCCGGCTGCGCAACGCGCACCAGATCGAGGCGTTCACCGCGAACCTGATCGCGATCAACAAGCGCTACAAGGCGCACGCCGGCATCCGGGTCACCGATCTCTGAGCGCGCATGTCAAGAAGGGGCCCCTGTTCTACGCCAGGCGTTAAGAAGGGGCCCCTCCTTACATCTCAGAAGGTGTGCTCGGGGGCGGGGAACTCCCCGCCGCGCACCTCGTCGGCGAACTGCCGGGTGGCGTCGGCCAGCGCGCCGGCCAGGTCGGCGTAGCGCTTCACGAAACGCGGCGCCCGGCCGGTGCGCAGCCCGGCCATGTCCTGCCAGACCAGCACCTGGCCGTCGGTGTCCGGGCCGGCCCCGATGCCCACGGTCGGGACGGGCAGCTCGCCGGTCACCCGCTTGGCCACCTCGCCCGGCACCATCTCCAGCACCACCGCGAACGCGCCCGCCTCGGCCACCGCCCGGGCGTCGGCGAGCACCTCCTCGGCGGTGTCGCCCCGGCCCTGCACCCGGTAGCCGCCGAGCGTGTGCTCGCTCTGCGGGGTGAAGCCGATGTGCGCCATCACCGGGATGCCGGCGCCGACGATCGCCTCGATCTGCGCGGCGCAGCGCCGGCCGCCCTCCAGCTTGACGGCGTGGCAGCCGCCCTCCTTCATGAACCGCACGGCGGTACGCAACGCCTGCGCCGGCCCCTCCTCGTACGAGCCGAACGGCAGGTCGCCGACGACGAGCGCGTGCTTCGTGGCGCGCACCACGGCGCGGACCAGCGGCAGCAACTCCTCGGCGGTCACCGGCAGCGTGGTCTCGTAGCCGAAGACGTTGTTCGCGGCCGAGTCGCCGACCAGCAGCACCGGGATGCCCGCCCGGTCGAAGATCGAGGCGGTGTACTGGTCGTACGAGGTGAGCATGGCCCACCGCTCGCCACGCTCCTTGGCGGCGAGCAGGTCGCGGGTGCGGATCCGCCGGGTGGCCGGCCCGCCGTACAGGGCGGTCACCTCGGTCGGGGTGGACTCCACCATGACAATCTCCTTCCTCGAGGCCGCGCACGCGGTCCCCGGGTTCCCCGCGATCGTCGCACCGGGCGGCCGGCCGCCGGCAGGTCGGAGTGGAGGAATTCACTCCCGGCCGGGGCTCGCTCAGCCGTCCTCGCGCCAGCGGTTGGTGATCGGCAACCGCCGGTCCCGGCCGAACGCCTTCATGGAGATCTTGGTGCCGGGCGCGGACTGCCGCCGCTTGTACTCGGCGGTATCCACCATCCGCAGCACCTTGTCGACCACCGCCGGGTCGTGGCCGGACTCGACCAGGCCGTCGCGGCCCAGGTCGCCGTCGACGTAGCCGATCAGGATCGGGTCGAGCACGTCGTAGTCGGGCAGCGTGTCGCTGTCGAGCTGGCCGGGGCTCAGCTCGGCCGACGGGGGCTTGCCGATCGAGTTCTCCGGGATCGGCGGCGTCTCGCCGCGCCGCGCGGCGTCCGCGTTGCGCCACTTCGCCAGCCGCCACACCAGCGTCTTCCAGACGTCCTTCACCGGGTTGTAGCCGCCCACCGAGTCGCCGTAGAGCGTCGAGTAGCCCACCGCCAGCTCGCTCTTGTTGCCGGTGGTGAGCACCAGGTGCCCCTCCTGGTTCGACAGCGCCATCAGGATCACGCCGCGGACCCGGGCCTGGAGGTTCTCCACCGCCACGCCGGACAGCGACATGTTGGCCAGGAACGTGTCGACCATCGGCTGGATCGGCTCGATCCGGTAGTCCAGGCCGGTGCGCTTGGCCAGGTCCTCGGCGTCGGTGCGGGAGTGCTCGGAGGAGTGCTGGCTGGGCATCGAGACGCCGACCACCCGCTGCGGGCCGAGCGCGTCCACCGCGAGCGCCGCCGCCACCGCCGAGTCGATGCCGCCGGAGAGGCCGAGCACCACCGACGGGAACCGGTTCTTGTCGGCGTAGTCGCGCAGGCCCAGCACCAGCGCCTGCCACACCTCGGCCTCGTCGGCGACCGGCTCGATGATCCCGCCGGTCGCGGCCGGGCCGGCGGGCGCCGGCGGGGTCGCCGGCACCTCGTGCCGGACCAGCCGCATCCCGTCGGCCAGGTCGGTGGCGGCGCCGGTCGCCTCCGGCGCCGCCGGCAGCTCCACGTCGTGCACCAGCAGGTGCTCGACGAACTGCGGCGCCCGGGCCAGCAGCGTGCCGTCGGCGTCGACGATCAGCGAGTCGCCGTCGTAGACCAGCTCGTCCTGGCCGCCGACCATGTTCACGTACGCGATGGCGGCGCCCGCCTCGGCGGCGCGCCGGCGCACCAGCGGCAGCCGGGCGTCGTCCTTGTTCAGCTCGTACGGCGAGCCGTTGATGCTGAGCACCAGCCCGACGCCGGCCTGCCGGGCGACCGCGAACGGGCCGCCGGCCTGCCACAGGTCCTCGCAGATGGTCAGCGCCACGTCGACCCCGCCGATCCGCACCACGGTCAGCGTGTCGCCGGGGACGAAGTAGCGGTCCTCGTCGAACACCCCGTAGTTGGGCAGGTGGTGCTTGAAGTAGGTGGCCACCACCTCGCCGCGGTGCAGCAGCGCGGCCGCGTTGCGGGCCCCCCGGCCCGGATCGGCGTCGGCGCTGACCTGCGGCGGCCCGTCCGCGTCCAGGTAGCCGACCAGCACCGGCAGGTCGCCGAGGCCGTCGCCGGCCAGGTCGGCGGCGAGCCGGTGCAGCGCGGCCCGGGACGCGGCGACGAACGACCGGCGGAAGACCAGGTCCTCGACCGGGTAGCCGGTCACCATCAGCTCGGGGAACAGGGCGAGCTGGGCGCCGGAGTCGGCGGCCTTGCGGGTCCACGCGCGGACCCGGTCGGCGTTGCCGGCGAGGTCGCCGACCGTCGGGTTGACCTGGCACAGGGCGAGACGCAGGGTGGGCATGCCCCCATCTTCCCCCAGCCGTGGTGTCCGAATCCGCCCGGTCGCGGGAGACGCCTGCCACCCGTCGGCGGCGTCTCCCGGGCCGGGACAGGGTGGGACGGCACCCCGGGGAAGGGCGTAACGTCGGCGTAACGGGGTCGGTGGAGACTGAGCGGTCAGCCGGTCCGGCCCGATCGGTGGAGAACGTACGTGTCACGAGGGGTGGATGTGGACCGTCAGCAGGAGTTCGTCCTCCGTACGCTGGAGGAGCGGGACATCCGTTTCGTCCGGCTGTGGTTCACCGACGTGCTCGGCACGCTCAAGAGCGTCTCGGTGGCCCCGGCGGAGCTGGAGGCGGCCTTCGAGGAGGGCATCGGCTTCGACGGCTCCGCGATCGAGGGTTTCGCCCGGGTCTTCGAGTCGGACATGGTGGCCATGCCCGACCCGACCACGTTCCAGGTGTTCCCGTTCGAGGGCGGGGTGAGCGGCGAGAGCGCCCGGATGTTCTGCGACATCCTGCTGCCCGACGGCAGCCCGTCCTGGGCCGACCCGCGGCACGTGCTGCGCCGGATGCTGTCCCGCGCCGCCGACAAGGGCTTCACCTTCTACACCCACCCGGAGATCGAGTTCTTCCTGCTGGAGAACGGCCCGCAGGACGGCTCGGTGCCGGTCCCGGTGGACACCGGCGGCTACTTCGAGCACACCACGCACGCGGTGGCGCGCGACTTCCGCCGCCAGGCGGTGCTGGCGCTGGAGCGGATCGGCATCTCGGTGGAGTTCAGCCACCACGAGGTCGCCCCCGGCCAGCAGGAGATCGACCTGCGCTACGCCGACGCGCTCACCACCGCCGACAACATCATGACGTTCCGGCACGTGGTCAAGGAGGTGGCGCTCTCCACCGGGGTGCAGGCCAGCTTCATGCCCAAGCCGTTCACCGACCAGCCGGGCAGCGGCATGCACACCCACCTGTCGCTGTTCGAGGGGGAGCGCAACGCGTTCCACGACGCCGGCGACCCGATGAAGCTGTCCAAGGTCGCCAAGTCGTTCATCGCCGGGCTGCTCACCCACGCCCGGGAATACACCGCGGTGACCAACCAGTGGGTCAACTCCTACAAGCGGCTCTTCCCGCTGGCGCTGCCGGACCGGATCACCGAGAGCCCGGCGTACGTCTGCTGGGGTCACCTGAACCGGTCCGCGCTGGTCCGCGTCCCGGCCTACGGCAAGCCGAACTCGGCCCGGGTCGAGGTCCGGTCGCTGGACTCGGCGACCAACCCCTACCTGGCGTTCGCGGTGATGCTCGGCGCCGGCCTGAAGGGCATCGAGGAGGGCTACGAGCTGCCCCCGGGCGCCGAGGACGACGTCTGGTCGCTGAGCAGCGCCGAGCGCCGTGCGATGGGCTACGAGGCGCTGCCGGAGAACCTGTCCGAGGCGATCGACGTGATGTCCGGCTCGGAGTTGGTCGCCGACGTGCTCGGCGAGCACGTCTTCGACTTCTTCCTGCGCAACAAGCGGGCCGAGTGGGAGCAGTACCGCCGCGAGGTCACCCCCTACGAGCGGCAGCACTACCTCTCGCTCTAGATCGGGTTGGCGCGGTGCCGCTATCGTCTGCGGCACCGCCCGCGCACCCGCGCCCGGGCGGGCGGAGCCGGGGAGGGCGTTCGGGTGCTGGGAGATCTGCTCAACGGGGCGTGGCAGAGCATCGTGTTCGGCGTGGTCGGGGTGGCGCTGATGGCCGCCGGCTTCGTGCTTGTCGACCTGCTGACCCCGGGCAGGCTGCGGGAGCTGATCTGGGTACGCCGCAACGGCAACGCCGCGCTGCTGCTCGCCGCCAACCAGCTCGGCATCGCCGGCATCGTCTTCACCGCGGTGCTGACCAGCTACAGCTCGTTCACCAAGGGGCTGGCCTCCACGGTGATCTTCGGGCTGGTCGGACTGCTGGTGATGGCGCTGGCGTTCTTCGTGCTCGACGTGCTCACCCCGGGCAAGCTGGGCGACGTCATCGCCGCCGACGAGCCGCACCCGGCGGCCCGGGTCAGCGCCGCCACCCACTTCGGCGCCGCGCTGATCGTCTGCGCCTGCATCGCCTGAGGCGTCGTACCCCGGGCCTAGGGTCCGGGGCGTGAACCGCACGGATCGTCTCTACGCCCTGGTCGAGGAGTTGCGCGCGGTGTCGCCGCGCCCGCGCAGCGCGAGCTGGTTGGCCCGGCGCTTCGAGGTCAGCACCCGCACCGTCGAGCGCGACATCACCGCGCTCCAGGGCGCCGGGGTGCCGATCTGGGCCGAGCCGGGCCGCACCGGCGGCTACGTGGTCGACCGGGCCCGCACGCTGCCGCCGGTCAACCTGACCCCGGCCGAGGCGGTGGCGATGGCGGTGGCGCTGCACCGGCTGGGCGGCTCGCCGTTCGCCCCGGCGGCCGGCGCCGCGCTGCGCAAGCTGGTCGCGGTGATGCCGCCGGCCGCGGTGGCCGAGGCGCACCGGCTCGCCGGCCGGGTGCACCTGGTGGGCGACGGGCCGGGCACGCCCGTCCCGGCCGCCGTCGCCGACGCGGTCGCCGCCGGGCGGGTGCTGCGCCTGCGGTACGCCGACCGTGGCGGCGCCGATTCGGCACGCGACGTGGAGCCGTTGGCCTACCTGGGCAACGCGACGCACTGGTACCTGGTCGCCTGGTGCCGGCTGCGCGACGGGGTGCGCTGCTTCCGCACCGACCGGATCCGCTCGGTGCGTTCGCTGGCCGAGCCGGTGACCCGGGAGCTGCGTCCGGAGGACTTCGACATCCCGCAGCACCGGCTGCGCCCGCTCAGCCTGGTCTGATCCGGGTGGAAACACCGACAGGACGCTGTCGCGGATGGGGTCGAGGCTGGATCCTGACGACGCCGGCCGACCGGCCGGCGCGACGAGGAGGCAGCATGTCCAGCACGCCGGTGACCTGGTTCGAGATCGGCTCCGACCGCCCGGACGAGGCGCAGCGCTTCTACGCCGAGCTGTTCGGCTGGAGCTTCGAGGAGCAGGGCGGCCCGGCCAACTCCTACCGGCAGACCGCGGCCGGTGGCGAGTCGGGGATCGGCGGCGCGATCCGGGGCACCGACTCCGCCGCCGACAACTACGCGATCTTCTACGCGCAGGTGCCGGACGTGGCGGAGACCTGCCGGCGGGCCGAGGCGGCCGGCGGCACGGTGCTGGCGAAGCCGGTGACCGCGCCGAGCGGCCTGGTGCACGCGCGGCTGCGCGACCCGTCCGGCAACCTGCTCGGCGTCTTCACCCCGCCGGCCGGCGGCTGAGCGCTCCTTGCTCCCGGCTCGGTGGCGGAGCCGGGAGCAAGGTGTTGCGGGGGATGCAAGGGGTTGCGCATATCGTCGATTGTGAACCTCTGGTTTCCGGGGATTGAAGCTGGTAACTTCCTGGCACCATGCGTCGCAAGTTCTTGCAACGCCTTCATCCCCTTGCGTCCGCCGGAGCGGGCCAGGGTGTCAGGAGAGCCGCCATGAGGGGCAGGACCACCACCACCCGTCGCCGGTGGGGCGCGCTCGCGCTCGCCACCGGCGTGCTCGCCGCGCTGCTGCCGTTCACCGCCGCCGCGGCGGCCAACACCGTCACCGTCTTCTACCAGCCCCCGGCCGCCTGGGGTGCCTCGGTGAACATCCACTACGGCGTGGACGGGCAGGCTTGGACCGCCGTGCCCGGCGTGCCGATGGACACCGCCTGCGCCGGCTGGCGCCGCCGGACCATCGACCTCGGCGCCGCCACCGGCCTCCAGGTCGTCTTCACCAACGGCAGCGGCGTCTGGGACAACAACAACGGCGCCAACTACCGCCTCGGTGCCGGCACGGTGACCGTCGCCGCCGGCCGGACCGGCGCCGGTGACCCCTGCGCCCCGGCCAGCCCGTCGCCGAGTCCGTCCGGCCCCACCCCGACCGCGTCCCCGACGCCGGCCGGGAACACCGCCGAGGTCTGGTACCACCTCACCCCGCGCGGCTGGACCGCCGCCAACCTGCACTACCGGCCCACCGGCGGGGCCTGGACCACCGCGCCGGGCGTGGCCATGGAGACGCGTTGCGCCGGCTGGGCCCGCCGGGTCGTCGACCTCGGCACGGCCACCGGGCTCACCGCCGCGTTCAACAACAACGCCGGCACCTGGGACAACAACGGCGGCGGCGACTACACCCTCGGCGTCGGGCGCAGCGTCGTCGACAACGGCCGGGTCACCGCCGCCGCCGCCGACCCGTGCGCGCCGACCGTCCCGGACACCACGCCGCCGTCCACGCCGGGCGGGCTCACCGCCGTCGCCGACGGGCTGGCGGTCACCCTGAGCTGGACCGCCGCCACCGACGACCGGAGCGTGACCGGGTACGAGCTGACCCGCACCGGCGGTGCCGGGAGCACCACGGTCACCAGCACCACCACCCGGTACGTGGCATACGACCTGCGGCCCGCCACGGCGTACACCTGGAGCGTGCGGGCGCTCGACGCGGCCGGCAACCGGTCGGCGGCGAGCGCGCCGGCGTCCGCGACCACAGGCGCCGCGCCGGCCGGCGGCGCTCCACTCGGCGGTGACCCGCGCGAGGACAGCATCTACTTCGTGATGACCGCCCGGTTCGCCGACGGTGACCCGGCCAACGACCGGGGCGGCAGCCAGCATGTGAGCTCCGGCAACGCCGCCAACGGCGACCCGATGTTCCGGGGCGACTTCAAGGGGCTCGTCGACAAGCTCGACTACGTCAAGGCGCTCGGGTTCTCGGCCATCTGGATCACGCCGGTGGTGCTGAACCGCTCCGACTACGACTACCACGGTTACCACGGGTGGGACTTCTACCGCGTCGATCCGCGGCTGGAGAGCGCCGGTGCGTCCTACCAGGACCTGATCAACGCGGCGCACGCCAAGGGCATCAAGATCTTCCAGGACGTGGTCTACAACCACAGCTCCCGCTGGGGCGCCAAGGGTCTCTTCACCCCCACCGTCTACGGGACCCGCGACGAGCAGTGGAAGTGGTACTACGACCAGCCGCAGGCCGGCCGGGAGTACGACCCGATGGTCGAGGCGACCGGCGCCGACCCGGCGCTCACCCCGGCGCAGAACGCCAAGGCCAAGGGACGGCCGTACAACGGCGACGTCTGGTCGTCCGCCGCGCCCACCGGCAACACGTGCCTGAACTGGGGTACGCCGACCGGCGGGCGCAGCGCAGAGGGATATTCGCTCTACAACTGTCAGTGGCCCACCCCGACCAGCAAACTCTTCCCCGCCGACAGGTACCACCAGTGCTGGATCGGCAACTGGGAGGGTGAGGACGCGCGCAGTTGCTGGCTGCACGAGGACCTGGCCGACTTCGACACCGAGAACGCGGCCGTGCAGGAATACCTGATCAACGCGTACAACAGGTTCATCGACATGGGGGTGGACGGCTTCCGGATCGACACCGCCGTGCACATCCCCCGGGTCACCTGGAACCGGCGCTTCCTGCCCGCCATCCAGCAGCACGCCGTGTCCCGGTTCGGCGCGAAGGGCAAGGACTTCTACGTCTTCGGCGAGGTCGCCGCGTTCGTCAACGACAAGTGGAACCGCGGCTCGGTCAACCACTCCGCCCAGTTCTTCACCTGGAAGGAACGCAAGGAGTACAGCCCCGACGACGTGCGGGCCGCGATCGAGCAGTACGACTACGAGCAACTGCTCGGCCCGGCCGGGCAGCCCACCACCGACAACGCGTCCCTGCGCGGCAACGCGTACCACGCGCCGGACCACTCGAAGTTCTCCGGCATGAACGTGATCGACATGCGGATGCACATGAACTTCTCCGACGCCGGCAACGCCTTCGGCAACGGGAAGGACTCCGACGACAGCTACAACGACGCCACCTACAACGTGGTCTACGTCGACAGCCACGACTACGGGCCGAACAAGTCCTCGACCCGCTACACCGGTGGCACCGACGCGTGGGCGGAGAACATGAGCCTGATGTGGACGTTCCGCGGCATCCCGACGCTCTACTACGGCTCCGAGATCGAGTTCCAGAAGGGTGCCCGGATCGACTGCGGGCCCACCTGCCCGCTCGCCACCACCGGCCGCGCCTACTACGGCGACCACCTGGCCGGCACCGTCACCGCCGCCGACTTCGGGGTGGTCGGCTCCGCCAGCGGAACGGTGGCCACCACGCTCGCCAATCCGCTGGTCAAGCACGTGCAGCGGCTCAACCTGATCCGCCGGGCCGTGCCGGCGCTGCAGAAGGGGCAGTACTCGACCGAGGGCGTCAGCGGCGCGATGGCGTACAAGCGGCGCTTCACCGAGGGTGCGGTGGACAGCTTCGCGCTGGTCACCGTCTCCGGTCCGGCCACGTTCCGGGGCGTGCCCGACGGCCGTTACACCGACGTGGTCACCGGGGACGTGCGGACGGTCACCGACGGCACGCTCACCGCGTCGGTGAGCGGCAAGGGCAACCTGCGGGTCTACGTGCTCGACCTGCCCGGCAACCCGGCCCCGGGCCGGATCGGCGTCGACGGGCCGTACCTGCGCTGACCGCCGGCGGCGGGGGGGGGGGCCCCCCCCCCCCCCCCCCGCCCCCCCCCGGGTTATCGGGGGCCCCCCCAAAAACCCAAGGGGGAACAGGGGGGCCCCCCCAGAACCT
>NZ_JBITEP010000002.1:98650-275050 GCF_044455315.1 Micromonospora sp. NPDC051300
GCGTCGGGCGGCTCCCGCCCGACGCCGCCCTGCCCGACAGGTGTTAAGCGGGGCCCCCTCCTATACCGAATGCGTTAAGAGGGGGCCCCGCCTTTCACTTGTGCCAGGTTCGGGGGCCCATGCCGCCGGGGCCGGGGAAGACGCCGGACTCGGCGGCCTTGAGCACGGCGTCGGCCTGCTCCTGGGTCAGCTTGCCGTCCTTGACGGCCTGGTCCAGCCGGTCCTTCAGCGCGGCCTGCCGGTCCTGTGCCGACGGCGGCGTGGGCCGCTCCGGGCGGTCGGCCTGGCGCTGCTCGCGCAGCTTCTCCAGGGCCGCGGTCACCCTGTCGGCCGGGACGCCCAGCTCCTTGGCGAGCGCCTCGGCGAACTCGGCCTGCCGGTCGGCGTGCTGCTGGTGGCGGTCGCCGTCCTGCTGGGTGCTCGCGCCGGCGCTCGGGCTGTTGTCGTCGGCGAGCGCCACCGTCGGGGCGGCGATCCCGACGCCGAGCACGCCGGCGGCGGCCAGGCCGACCAGCAGGCGCTTCCTCGTCATGCGGATCATGCGGTTCTCCTGTTCGGTGGTGGTGCGATGACCTCACTGACAGTGACTAACGGAGCTGGGGGCAACCCGTGGCGAACCTGTCAGCGAGCTGGCAGTCCGGGGCGAGGATCCGGACAAAAGCGGTTGCGCGGTCACCGTGGCGATCGCGAGGGTGGCGGAATCCCGACGAAAGGCCATCCCTCATGACACAGCCCGTCATCCGCGAGATCCCGCTGACCGGGCCGGACTCCGGCCCGTACGCGATCACGGTCGGGCCGGACGGCGCGCTCTGGCTGACGCTGGCCGGGTCCGGCGGCGTCGCCCGGCTGGGCCTCGACGGCGACGTGCGGGTCCACCGCGGCGACCCGCCGGAGAGCCGCCCGCTGATCATCACCGCCGGCCCGGACGGCGCGCTCTGGTACACCCGCTCCGGCGACCACCGGCTCGGCCGGATCACCGTCGACGGCGAGAGCAGCTCGGTGGCGCTCCCGCCCGGCTGCGCCCCGTGCGGCCTGGCCGTGGGCCCGGACGGCGCGCTCTGGTACGCCGGGACGGGCGACGACACGGTCGGCCGGGTCACCGTCGACGGGCAGGTCAGCACGTTCCCGCTGCCGGGCGCCAAGACGTTCCCGTCGATGCTGGCCGCCGGGCCGGACGACGCGCTCTGGCTCACGCTCAACCAGGCGAACGCGATCGCCCGCGTCGACCTGGACGGCTCGGTGACGCTGCACCCGCTGCCCACCGAGGCGGCCGGACCGGTCGGCATCACCCGCGGCGGCGACGGCGCGCTCTGGTTCGTGGAGATCCTCGCCGGGCAGCTCGGCCGGATCACCCCGGACGGGCGGATCGACGAGTTCCCGCTGCCCGACCGGGCGGCCCGGCCGCACGCCGTCGTCGCCGACCCGGCCGGCGGCTGCTGGTTCACCGAGTGGGCCGCGAACCGCATCGGCCACCTCGCCCCCGACGGCACGTTCACCCACCACACCCTGCCCACCCCGCGCTCCGAACCCCACGGCCTCACGCTCACCCCGGACGCCACGGTCTGGACCGCCCTGGAGACCGGCGCGGTAGCCCGCCTCACCCCACCCCGAGCGCGCGCGGCGGGCGGCGCCGTCAGCGGACGGCGGGGGTGACCGTGAGGGTGGCGGTGGTGGTGTCCAGGGTCGCTCGGGTGTTCACCGGGACGGTGAGCTGGTCGGGGCCGTGGCCGATGGGGAGGCCGCCGAGGACCGGGACGCCCAGGTCGCCCAGGCGGTCGGTGAGCACGTCGACGATCGTGGTGTCCCAGCCGTCGGCGCACTCGGTGAACTGGCCCACCGCCACCCCGGCGAGCCCGGCCAGCGCGCCGCACCGGCGCAGGTGGGTGAGCATCCGGTCGACCTTGTACGGCGGCTCCTGCACCTCCTCCACCAGCAGGATCGCGCCGGTGAGATCAGGCATGTCCGGGGTGCCGACCGACGCGGTGATCAGGCACAGGTTGCCGCCGATCAGCCGGCCCTCGGCCCGCCCGGGCACCCGCACCGGATAGGTCTCCTCCGTCTCGACCGCCGCCACCGTCACCGGTTCGGTGGTGGTCAGCGCGGCGTGCAGCGACTCCGCCGAGCGGATCGGGGTGCGCTCGTCCCGCCAGGCGGCGCCGGGGCCGTGCACCCCGGCCAGCCGGGCGCCCCGCCAGAGCGCGAACTGCAACGCGGTGATGTCGGAGAAGCCGGCCACCACCTTCGGGTCACGGCGTACCGCCGCCATGTCGATCAGGTCGACCACCCGCTGCGCGCCGTAGCCGCCCCGGGTGCAGATCACGCCCCGGATCTCCGGGTCGGCGAACGCCGCGTTCAGGTCCGCGGCCCGCAGCGCGTCGTCGCCGGCCAGATAACCCCGTCGGGCGTACGCGTTCGGCGCGGGCACCGGTCGCAGGCCCCAGCCGGTGAGCAGCTCGATGCCGCGGGCCACCCGCTCGGGACGGGTCGGGCCGGACGGCGACACCAGCATCACCGCGTCGCCGGGGCGCAGGGCCGGTGGGCGCAGGCAGTCGTCGGTGGGCACGACCGCGAGCCTAGTGCGGCCGAGCCGGACCGCCCGCGCGCGGGCGTACCGGCTAGCCTCGACGTCGTGGCGACCGCGCTGGTGATCGAGAACGACCCGACCGACGACCTCCGCCGCCTGGGGGAGTGGCTCACCGAAGGGGGCCTGGAGCTGCGCGTCGTGCGCCCGCACGCGGGCGACGCGCTCCCCGCCGACCTGACCGGGTACGCCGCGCTCGTGGTGCTCGGCGGCGACCAGCAGGCCTATCCGCTGGCCGACGACAGTCCCGGCGCGCCCTGGTTCCCGGCGCTGGAGGGGCTGCTCCGCAAGGCGGTCCGGCACCGGGTGCCCACGTTGGCGATCTGCCTGGGCGCGCAACTGCTCGCCACCGCGCACGCCGGTCGGGTCGAGCGCAGCCCGTCCGGGCCGGAGGTCGGGCCCACCGTGGTGGGCCGGCGCGACGCTGCCGAGACCGACCCGCTGTTCCGCTACGTGCCGCTGATGCCCGACGTGCTCCAGTGGCACGCCGACGAGATCACCGAACTGCCGCACGGCGCGACGCTGCTCGCCGCGTCCACCCGCTACCCGCACCAGGCGTTCCGCCTCGGCGACCGGGCCTGGGGGCTGCAGTTCCACATCGAGTGCGACACCGCGATGATCGCCGAGTGGTCCCGCGACTCGGCCACGCTGGCCGAGCTGGGCTACGACCCGGAGCTGGTGGTGGCCGCCTGCGACCGGGCGATGGCCGACGTCGAGGAGGCCTGGCAACCGTTCGCGATCCGGTTCGCTGCGCTCGCGCTCGGCGAGCTGGGCGACGACGACAGCCCACGCCGCACCCTGCCGCTGCTCGGGGCGTGAGGTGACCCGGCCGGCTCGCGGGCGCCTGGCTCGCTACGGCTTCGCCGAGGGCGACGGCGCCACCCGCGCCGCCGACCTGCTCGGCCCGGACGGGCTCGGCCTGTGGCGCCCGGAGACGCAGGAACCGGTCGACGACCGGGCCGCCGAACTGCTCACCGCGCTGTCCCGGGCCGCCGACCCGGACCTGGCGCTGCGCCAACTGCACCGGCTGGTCGAGTCGGAGCGGCGCACCGGGGACGAGGTGGCGGTCCGCGACGGGCTGGCCGCCGACCCGGGGCTGCGTCGCCGGCTGATCGCGGTGCTCGGCGCCTCCTCGGCGCTCGGCGACCACCTGGTCGCCAACCCCGGGCAGTGGGCGGTGCTGGCCACCGAGCCGGACGGGCTCGCCCCGACCGCCGACGGCCGCCTCGACCTGGCCGCCGCCGCCAAGCTGACCGCCGTCACCGGCGCGGTCCCGCTGCTGCGGCAGGCGTACCGGTTGGCGCTGCTGCGGATCGCGGCGGCCGACCTGACCGGCGGGCGTGGCCTGGAGCAGACCATGGCCGCGCTCTCCGGGCTGGCCGACGCGACGCTCGCCGCCGCCTACGACATCGCCGTCGACGAGCTGCCCGAGGGCACCGCCGCGCCCCGGCTGGCGGTGGTGGCGATGGGCAAGTGCGGGGGCGGCGAACTCAACTACGTCTCCGACGTCGACGTCATCTTCGTCGCCGCCGGCGACGACGACCTCACCGCAGCCACCCAGGTCGCCGCCCGGCTGATCGGTGTGTGCGGGCTGGTCGCCTGGCCGGTCGACGCCGCGCTGCGTCCGGAGGGCAACCGGGGCCCACTGGTCCGCACGCTCGCCAGCCACCTGGCCTACTACCGCCGCTGGGCCCGCACCTGGGAGTTCCAGGCGCTGCTCAAGGCCCGACCGGCGGCCGGCGACCTGGAGCTGGCCCGGGAGTGGGTCGAGGCGCTCGCCCCGCTGGTCTGGACCGCCGCCGAGCGGCCGGAGGCGGTCTCCGACGTGCGGTCCATGCGCCGCAAGATCCTCGACAACGTGCCGCCGAAGGAGCTGGAACGCGAGATCAAGCGCGGTCCGGGCGGGCTGCGCGACATCGAGTTCGCCGTCCAGCTCCTCCAACTCGTGCACGGCCGCGGTGACGAGTCGCTGCGCGTACCCGGCACCATCCCCGCGCTGCGTGCCCTGGTCGCCGGCGGCTACGTGGGCCGCGCCGACGGCGAGGCGCTGCTGCGCGGCTACCGCTTCCTGCGCGCCGTCGAGCACCGGCTCCAGCTCCAGGGCCTGCGCCGCACCCACACCGTGCCGACCGAGCCGGCCGCGCTGCGCTGGCTCGCCGCTGCGCTCGGCTACGCCGCCACCCCGGGCCGCAGCGCCGTCGAGGAGTTCCGCGCCGAGTGGGTCACCCACGCCACCGAGGTACGCCGGCTGCACGCCAAACTGCTCTACCGGCCGTTGCTGGAGTCGGTGGCCCGGGTGCCCGCCGAAGGGCTGCGCCTCACGCCCGAGGCGGCCCGGCACCGGTTGGAGGTGCTCGGCTTCGCCGACCCGGCCGGGGCGCTGCGGCACCTCCAGGCGCTCACCGGCGGGGTCAGCCGCACCGCCGCGATCCAGCGCACGCTACTGCCGGTGCTGCTCGACGAGTTCGCCGACGCGCCGGAGCCGGACCGGGGGCTGCTCAACTACCGGCAGGTGTCCGACAAGCTCGGCAGCACCCCCTGGTACCTGCGGCTGCTGCGCGACTCCGGCCCGGTGGCGCGCCGGCTGGCCCGGGTGCTCTCCTCCTCCCGCTATGCGGCCGACCTGCTCGCCCGGGAGCCGGAGGCGCTGCGGTTGCTGGCCGAGGACAGCGAACTGACCCCCCGCCCCCGGGAGACCCTGGTCGAGGGCTTCGCCGCCGCCGCGGCCCGGCACGACGACCCGGTCGAGGCGACCCGGGCGGTCCGCGCGCTGCGCCGCCGCGAGCTGGTCCGGATCGCCGCCGCCGACGTGCTCAGCCGGGCCGGTTCGCTCGCACCGCTCACCCCGCGCCCGGTCGGCGGCGGGGAACGCCGGCCCACGGTGGTGGACGTGACGGCGGTCGGCGCCGCGCTGTCCCACGTCACCGACGCCACCCTGGCCGCCGCGCTGCGCGCCGCCCGGGCAACCCAGCCCGGGCCACCCGGACTGCGTTTCGCGGTGATCGGCATGGGCCGCCTCGGTGGGTACGAGTCGAACTACCTCTCCGACGCCGACGTGCTGTTCGTCTACGACCCGCCGGCCGGGGTGGAGGAGAGCACGGCCAGCGCCGCCGCGCACGCGATCGCCGAGGAGCTGCGTCGACTGCTCTCCGCGCCCGCCCCCGACCCGCCGCTCGGCGTCGACGCCGACCTCCGCCCGGAGGGCCGGCAGGGCCCGCTGGTCCGCAGCCTGGCCGCCTACGCGCAGTACTACGCCCGCTGGTCGCGGGTGTGGGAGGCGCAGGCGCTGCTGCGCGCCCGGTTCGTCTGCGGCGACGCCGAGCTGGGCGCCGAGTTCGAGGCGATGATCGAGCCGGTGCGCTATCCGGCCGGCGGGCTGACCCGCGAACAGGTGGTGGAGATCCGCCGGATCAAGGCGCGGGTGGAGACCGAGCGGCTGCCCCGCGGCGCCGACCCGGCCACCCACACCAAGCTGGGCCGGGGCGGCCTGGCCGACGTCGAGTGGGCGGTGCAACTGCTCCAGCTCCGGCACGCCGGCGAGCTGCCCGCGCTGCGCGGCACCCGTACCCTCGACGCGCTGGCGGCGGCCCGCGACGCCGGCCTGCTCGACGGCGAGGAGGCGGTCGAGCTGGCCGCCGGCTGGACGCTCGCCGCCCAGGTCCGTGACGCGTTGATGCTGGTGCGGGGCCGGGCCGGCGACCAGTTGCCCCGGCACGGGGTGGAGCTGGCCGGGGTGGTGCGCCTGCTCGGCCGCGACGACCCGGGCGAGTTCCTCGACGAATACCTGCGCGTCGGCCGCCACTCCCGCACCGTCGTCCAGCGCATCCTCGAAGCCCCCCTATAAGGAGGGGCCCCCTGTTAACGCCTGAGGTATAGGCGGGGCCCCTTCTCAACACCGGCGCTCAGCCGGTGACGGTGTAGGTGCCGGGGCGGGGGACCGTCACGGTGAGCCAGTCGCCGGCGGGGGAGAGCGTGGCGCCGCCGGTGACGGTCAGCCAGCGGTCGTGGCGGACCCGGACCGGGACCGGGCCGGCCGCGGGCGTGCGGAACGTGACCGAGGCGCCGTCCTGCCGGACCAGCTCGCCGGGCGCCCCGACCAGCGGGGTGGGATCGGCGACCGCGTACAGCCGCCAGTGCCGGTCCGACCAGACCTCGGTCAGGTACGGCTGCCCGGCGGTCACCAGCTCCGCCTCGGGTCGGCCCACCCAGGACAGCTCGGCGTCGGGCACGGCGACGTACTGCACGGCGTTGTCGGCCAGCCAGGCCCGGTAGCTGTCGGCGGTCAGCGGGACGCCGGTGCCGGCGGTGCCCGGCACGGTGGTGAAGAACAGCGGGTTGCGGTCGATGTCGGCCTGCCGCAGCCAGCCCCGGGCCAGCGGCACCTCGCCGAGCCGGGCGGCCTCCCAGTAGTTGCGGGTCGGCGGCACCTCCACCCGACCGGTGAGCCCGCGCCGGGCCAGCTCCGCCCGCAGCGGCGCGAAGTACGCCGGGTCGGCCGTCGGGTCGTCGGCGCTGCGCAGGTCGGCGGTGACCACCGGCGGCTGCCACCAGCAGACCACCGCCAGCAACGCGGCCAGCCCGACCGCCCCGGCGCCGCGCGGCAGGCCGCGCCCGAGAGGTGTACGCCCGGTGAGCGCGCGGGGGAGCGTCGCGGCGGCGGCCAGCACCGGCAGCGCGAACATCACCACCAGGCGGGTGGCGTTCAACCCGACCGGGGTGGGTAGCAGCGCCGCCGCCAGCACCCCGGCCGCGGAGAGCAGCGCGCCCACCCGCACCGGCCGGTACGCCACCAGCGCCGCCACCAGCAGGCTGGTCACCACGGCGTGCACCGTGTCGGTGCGGCTGATGTTCATCCAGCCGCCCTCGCCGAACAGCAGCCCGGTCACCGCGAGCGGCGCGGCGGCCGGCACGGCGAGCAGCAGGCCGTCGGCCCACCGCCGGCCGAGCAGCAGTGCGACGCCGGCGAGCCCGACGAACAGCCCGGCCACCGGACTGGCCGCCGAGGCGAACAGCGCGGCCACACCGACGGCCACGGCGCGCGGCAGGCCGGCCCAGCCGGCCGCTCCGGCGGGTGTCGGACCGGTCGAGTCGGCCGCGCCGGCGGGCAGCGAGTCGGGCGACGGACCGGTCGGGCGGGCGGTCCGGGACCGTGTCGAGGTGGTGGGCAGGGTGAGGGCGAGCAGCGCGACCAGGCCGAACGCGACGCCGAGGGCGTAGGTGACCCGGCCGGAGACCAGGTTGCCGGCGATCGTGACCACCCCGACCAGGCTGCCCAACAGTGGGCGGGGCACCCGCGCCCGGACCAGCAGGGCCGCGAACGCGACGGCCGAGACGAGCAGCGCGAGCGCGCCTGTGGGGCGTACCCCGAGCAGCGCCATCAGCGGCGGGGAGACCAGGCTGTAGCCCCACGGGTGCACGCCGCCGTACCAGCGCAGGTCGACCAGGGCGGGCCCGTGCGCGGCGAAGAACCCGGCGCGGGCGACCTGGGCGGAGAGGTCCGAGCCGGTGGCCGGCAGGATCAGGTGGAGAGCGGCGAGGACGAGCGCGGACACGGCGGACACCGCGACCACCCGACCGCCGCGCATGCCCACCTCCTGATCGCGAACCACCGTACTGGCAGCATGGTGAACGTGTCTCACCACCTCTCGCGCTGGACCGGTCTGGCCGGCTCGGCGTTGCTCGCCGTGGCCGCGTACCTCGGTGGCGCGCTGCCGGACGGTGACCTGCGCCCCACCCCGGTCAGTATCTGGCAGGGCCGGAACGGGCCGCTGATCATCGCCCTGTGGCTCGCCGGCACCGGGCTGTTGGCCTGGGCGTGGTGGTCGCTCCGGGACCGGGTGCCGTCGAGCCGCTGGGCGCTCGTCACGGTCGGGCTGTGGCTGCTGCCGATGCTCGTCGCACCGCCGCTGGGCAGCCGGGACGTGTACGCGTACGCCTGCCAGGGTGCCAGCTTCTCGGCCGGGATCAACCCGTACGAGCAGGGCGTGTCGGTGCTGCCCTGCCCGTGGCTGGACACCATCTCGTACATCTGGCGGGACACCCCGGCACCCTACGGGCCGCTGTTCGTGCTGCTCGCCGGCGCGGTGGTGAAGGCCACCGGTTCGCTGTGGGGCGCGGTCGCGTTGTTCCGGGTGCTCGCCCTGGCCGGGGTGGCGCTCACCGCCTGGGCGCTGCCGGTGCTGGCCCGCCGCTGCGGGGTGCCGCCGCGGCGCGCGCTCTGGCTGGCGCTGGCCAGCCCGCTGGTGCCGGTGCACCTGGCCTCCGGGGCGCACAACGACGCGATGATGGTCGGCCTGCTCGTCGCCGGCCTGGCCGTGGTGGCGGCCCGACCCGGCCGGCGGGGCCCGCTGCTCGCCGGCGGGTTGCTGCTGGGCCTGGCCGCCGGGATCAAGGTGACCGCGCTGGTGGTGGTGCCGTTCGCGGCGCTGGCCGCGGTCGTCGGGCCGTACCGGATCCGGACGCTGGTCCGCGACGGCGGGTGGGTGGTCGGCGGCGCGTTGGCCTCGCTTGCCGCCGCGACGCTCGTCGCCGGCCTCGGTCTCGGCTTCATCAGCGGGCTGGAGCAGGGCGGCCTGGTGGTGGCCTGGACCTCGCCGCCGACCGCGGTCGGGCAGACCGTGGGCTACCTGCTGGCGCCGTTCGGGGTGCACGTCGACGCGCTGCCGGTGACCCGGGCGATCGGCATGGTGGTGCTCGTCGCGCTGCTGGTCTGGCTCTGGTTCCGGGCGTGGCGTCGGGGCGAACCGTTCTGGCACGCGGCGCTGGCGCTTGTCGCCACCGTCGGGCTGTCGCCGCTGTTCCATCCCTGGTACTGGCTGTGGCCGCTGGCGGTGCTGGCCGCCTCCGCGCGCCGGACCGGCTGGTTCTCGATCGTCACCCTGGTGTCGTCGTTCCTGGTGCTGGCGGACGGGACCGGTTTACCCCGCTACACCAAGATGCCGGGTGCGCCGCTGATGACGTTGTTCGTGATCGTGCTGGTGGTGTGGTTGGTACGGTCGGCTCGGAAGGAGCGGCAGCCGGTCCCGGTGGAGTGAGGAGGCGTCGGTGAGCGAGTCCGACGCGCCGGTACGGCCGGTCGCCCCCGCGTTCGCCCGCTACGCCGGTCTCGCCGGAGCGGTCCTGCTCACCGTCGCCGGCTGGCTGGGCGGGGCACTGCCCGACGCCCCGCCGCGCGCCACGCTCGCCGCGCTGTGGCAGGCCCCGCACGGGCCGGTGACGCTCGGCTGCTGGCTGGTCGGGACCGTGCTGCTGGTCGGCGCCTGGTGGTCGCTGCGCTGGGGCGCCCCGTCCGGGCGGTGGGCCTACCTGACCGCCGGGCTGTGGTCGCTGCCGCTGCTCGCCGCGCCGCCGCTGGGCAGCCGGGACGTCTACTCGTACGCCTGCCAGGGCTGGACCTGGACGCAGGGGGTCAGCCCGTACCGGGTGGGGGTCGCGGCGGCCGGCTGCCCGTGGACCGGGTCGGTGTCGCCGATCTGGCGGGACACGCCGGCGCCGTACGGGCCGTTCTTCGTGCTGCTGGCGGGCCTGGCGGTGCTCGCCGGCGGCGGCCTGGTCGGTGCGGTCGTGCTGCTCCGGCTGGTCGCGGTGGCCGGGGTGCTGCTGGCCGCGCTCTGCCTGCCCGGCCTGGCCCGCGCCGCCGGGGCGCCCACCCGCCGGGCGGCCTGGCTGGTGCTCGCGTGCCCGCTCGTCGCGGTGCACCTGGTGGCCGGCGCGCACAACGACGCGCTCGCGCTCGGGCTGGTCCTGTTCGGGCTGCTGGTGCTGGTCCGCCGGCCGGGCAAGCCGCGCGCGCTGGTGGCGGCCGGCGTGCTGCTGGGCCTGGCGGTCGCGGTGAAGGCGATCGCCGTGGTGGTGCTTCCGTTCGCGGCGCTCGCCGCGGTGCTCGGCCGGTACACCTGGCGGGCGCTGCTGCGCGACGGGGGCCGGCTGGCCGCCGTGGTGCTCGGCACGCTGCTGGTCCTCTCGCTCGCCACCGGCCTCGGGCTGGGCTGGGTGGACGGGCTCGGCCGCAGCGGCGACTCGCACCAGTGGACCTCGCCGCCGACCGCCGTCGGTTTCGTCGTCGACTACGCCGGCGAGCTGGCCGGCCGCCACCCGCACGCCGTGCCGGTGACCCGGGTGGTCGGGCTGGTGCTGCTGGTTGGGCTGCTGGTGGCGCTCTGGTGGTGGGCGTGGTCGGCGCTGCGTGCGCTGAACGACGCCAGGCAGCGGGTGGCCCGGCTGACCGTGGCCCGCCCCCGGGTGGCGCTGCTCGGCGCCGGGCTGGCGCTGGCCGCCACCGTGCTGCTCGCCCCGGTCTTCCACCCCTGGTACGCGATCTGGCCGTTGACCCTGCTCGCGGTGGCGGTGGTGTCGCCGGCCCGGACGGTCTGGTTCGTGGCGCCCTGCGCGGTCGCCTCGGTGCTCACCTTCCCGGACGGCACCAACCTGGCCCGGTTCACCAAGGCGCCCGGCGCGGTGCTGATGACCGTGCTGGTGGTCGTGGTCGTGGTGCGCGCGGTACGGGCCGGGCCGGCCCCGCGGTGGCGGAGCCGGCCCGGCCGGTGCTGACGAGCGTGCTCAGCAGTCGAAGTACATGGCGAACTCGTGCGGGGTCGGGCGCAGGCGCACCGGGTCGACCTCGTTGGACCGCTTCCAGTCGACCCAGGTGGAGATGAGGTCCGGCGTGAAGACGCCGCCGTCCAGCAGGTAGTCGTGGTCGGCCTCGAGCGAGTCGAGCACGGCCGGCAGCGAGCCGGGGACCTGCTTGACGTCGCCCCACTCCTCCGGGGGCAGGTCGTAGAGGTCCTTGTCGATCGGCGCCGGTGGCTCGATCTTGCTCTTGATGCCGTCCAGGCCGGCCATCATCATCGCGGAGAAGGCGAGGTAGACGTTGGCCGACGGGTCGGGGACGCGGAACTCGACGCGCTTGGCCTTGGGGTTGCTGCCGGTGACCGGGATGCGGGTGCACGCGGAGCGGTTGCGCTGCGAGTAGACCAGGTTGACAGGCGCCTCGAAGCCCGGCACCAGGCGCCGGTAGGAGTTGACGGTCGGGTTGGTGAAGGCGAGCAGGGACGGCGCGTGGTGCAGCAGGCCGCCGATGTACCAGCGGGCGGTGTCGGACAGCCCGGCGTAGCCGGTCTCGTCGTAGAACAGCGGCTCGCCGTTCAGCCAGAGGCTCTGGTGGGTGTGCATGCCGGAGCCGTTGTCACCGAACAGCGGCTTGGGCATGAACGTGGCGGTCTTGCCGTTGGCCCACGCCTCGTTCTTCACGATGTACTTGAAGAGCTGGAGCTGGTCACCGGCGTGCAGCAGGGTGGAGAACTTGTAGTTGATCTCCGACTGGCCGGCGGTGCCCACCTCGTGGTGCGAGCGCTCCACGGTGAAGCCGGTGTCCACCAGCCGCCGCACGATCGAGTCGCGCAGGTCGGCGTAGTGGTCGACCGGCGGGACCGGGAAATAGCCGCCCTTGTAGGCGGTCTTGTAGCCCCGGTTGCCGCCCTCCTCCTCGCGGCCGGTGTTCCAGGCGCCCTCGATGGAGTCGATGTAGTAGAACGACTGGTGCGCGGACGTCTCGTGGCGGATCGAGTCGAAGATGTAGAACTCCGCCTCGGCGCCGAAGTAGGCGGTGTCGGCGATGCCGCTGGCGGCGAGGTAGGCCTCGGCTTTCTTGGCCACGTTGCGCGGGTCCCGGGAGTAGGCCTCGCGGGTGAACGGGTCGTGGATGAAGAAGTTGATCGCGACGGTCTTCTGCTTCCGGAACGGGTCGACGAACGCGGTGGCCACGTCCGGCAGCAGCAGCATGTCCGACTCGTGGATGGCCTGGAAACCGCGGATCGACGAGCCGTCGAACGCGAGGCCGTCGGTGAAGACGCTGTCGTCGAAGGACTCGACCGGCAGGTTGAAGTGCTGCATCACGCCGGGCAGGTCACAGAAACGTACGTCGACGAACTTCACGTCCTCGTTCTTGAGGTAACGCAGGAGTTCCTCGGGATTGGCGAACACACGTCCTCCTGGCAGGTCCACTCCGGTCGCTGGCTGGTGGCGACGCTATGGCCGGGCGGTTGCCCGGCCGTGTCTCCTCTGTTTCCGCCGTGTTACGTCGCTCGCGGAGCGTCATCGCCCGCACCTTCTGACGGCAGTTGACGGCATTGTCGGATTTTTCGCTGGGTGCCGAGGCGGCGCTACCCTGGCCGCTGTGACCGATACCGCCGCCGCACCGGTGCCACCCGCCGCCGACCCCGCCTTCACGCCCCCGGGCCTCGGCCGCCGCTTCGGCGCGCTGATCATCGACTGGGTGCTGTGCCTGATGGTCGCCCGGGCCTTCGCCGACCCGGTCCGCGACGGCTGGCCGCCGGTCCTGGTGCTGATCCTCGAATACGGCTTCTTCCTCGGCCTCTTCGCCCAGACCCCCGGCATGTACCTGACCCGGCTGCGCTGCGTGGCCTGGGCCGACGGCGGCCGGATCGGGCTGGCCCGGGGCCTGCTGCGCGGCCTGCTGCTGGCCCTCGTCGTCCCGGCCCTGATCATGGACCAGCACCGGCGCGGCCTGCACGACCGGCTCACCGGCGCCGTCGTCACCGACGCGCCCCGCCGCTGAACCACCCCGACGACGAAGGAGCCGGCCCCGCGGGGGACCGGCTCCTTCTCCGCGTACGACGGGAGTCAGCGACCCCGGGTCTGCCGGAACGCGCCCCGCGCCGGCCGCATGTTCTTCGGCACCGCGCCCTTGGGCATCTGCGGCCGGGCGGTGAGCGCCTTTAGCCGCTTGTCGAGGGCGTTGACGTCCTTCGGGGAGAGGGTGCGCGGCAGCCGCATCACCGTCATCCGCAGCTTGCGGACCGGCAGCTCACCCTCGCCGGAACCGATCACGTAGTCGTGCAGCGGGGCCGAGCCGATCACCTTGGCCAGCCGGCGCTTCTCCTGCCCGAGCAGACCCCGCACGCGCTGCGGGTTCCCCTCGGCCAGCAGGATCACGCCGGCGCGGCCCAGCACCAGGTGGATCATGTCCATCTGGGTGGTCGAGCTGACCGCCGGGGTGACCCGCCAGTCGCCGCGCATGCTCTCCATGATCTGCGCCGCCGCGCCGGGCTGCCCCTCGGCGGCGTTCATCATCGCCTTGTTGGACCGCAGGTTGAGCACGATCAGCAGGGCGAGCAGCGCGAGCAGGATGCCGATCGGCAGCCAGATCCAGCCCCAGGCGAGCACCGCGACCACGGTGAGCGCGAGCGGGATCAGCACCGCCGCAGCGGCCAGCGGCGCGAACCACTTGTCCTGCTTGGCGGTGAACTTGAACACCATCCCGATCTGCTTCAGCCGCTGGCCGAACGAGACCTTCTCCTGGGGCTTTGCCATGCCGCAGAGTCTAGTGGTCGGCGCTCGACCCGTTGATCCGTGGCCACCCGTTCCGCCGAGGGCTGAGTACCTTACGGCCGCGCCGGCCCTCCCGGCCGCCGGGTAAGGAGGCGGCGCGGGGTGAATATCGGGCGACGTACCCATGCGCCGGGGCCCCCTTCGCGCGGAGAGTCGACCTCGACAGCGAGCACCACACCGCACGACAGGGAGATCCGAGATGTTCGGCAACGACGCAGAGTTCCTGCTCAGCATCCACCGCAGCCACGCCTCCGAACTGCAGGCCGACGCGGCCCACGACCGGCTCGCCCGGTCGCTGGCCCGCCGGCACGCGCACGGCTGGCTGAGCCGTCGCAGGCACACCGCCCGCACCACCGACGCCCGCCGGTGACCGCCCCACCGGTCACCGGTCCGGCCGTCGCCGGCGCGGTGGACGCCGGTCCGACCGTCACGGGGGCGGTCGGACCGGCGGTCGGCGTCGGGTCGGTCGGCTCAGCCGGGTCGGTCCGCTCAGCCGGGCCGATCGGACCGGTCGGGCCGTCGGAGCGCCGTGGCATGCTCGACGGCGTGACCGCACGCGCCGCCAGCACCGTCCTCGTCGGCCGGCAGCCCGAGCTGGCCGCGCTGGGCGAGGCGCTGAACCGGGCCCGGGGCGGCGACCCGACCACGGTGCTGGTCGGCGGCGAGGCCGGCGTCGGCAAGACCCGCCTGCTGGAGGAGTTCGGCGGGCACGTCGCCACGACCGGGGCCCGGGTGCTGGTCGGCCAGTGCCTCGAACTGGGCGAGGCCGGCCTGCCGTTCGCGCCGTTCGCGGCCGCGCTGCGCGACGTGCTGCGGCACGACGGCCCGGCCGCCTTCGCCGGCTACGAGGCCGAGTTCGCCCGGCTGCTGCCCGAGCTGGCCCGGATGCCCGCCGGCATCGCCGCGCCCACCGGCCCGGCCCTCGCCGACACCCCGCGCGGCTACCTGTTCGACCTGGTCGCCGAGCTGTTCCGGCGGATCGCCGAGGAACGCCCGCTGGTGCTGGTCATCGAGGACCTGCACTGGGCCGACCGGTCCACCCGGGACCTGATCGGCTTCCTGGTGCGGGCCACCCGCGCCACCCGCCTGCTCGTCGTCTGCACCTACCGCACCGACGAGTTGCACCGCGGGCACCCGCTGCGGCCCTTCCTCGCCGAGCTGGACCGGGCCCGCGGCGTCGACCGGGTCGAGCTGGCCCGACTCGACCGCGACGGCACCGCCGCCGTGCTCGCCGACCTGCTCGGCGCCGAGCCGTCCGCCCGGGCCGTCGACGACGTGCACGAGCGCACCCAGGGCAACCCGTTCTTCATCGAGGAGCTGGCCGCCGCCGGTGACCCGGTCGGCTGCGCGGTGCTCCCGGAGACGCTGCGCGACCTGCTGCTCGCCCGGGTGGACCGGCTGCCCGAGCCGGCCCAGCGGGTGCTGCGGATCGCCGCCGCCGGCGGCACCCGCTTCTCCCACCAGCTCGTCGCCGAGGTGGCCGGGCTCCCCGAGGTCGAGCTGGAGGACGCGCTGCGCGCCGCCGTCGCCGGGCAACTCGTCGTCGCCGACCCCGACGGCGACTACGAGTTCCGGCACGCGCTGGTCCGCGAGGCGGTGCACGACGACCTGCTCCCCGGCGAGCACGCCCGGCTGCACGCCCGCTACGCCGCCGCGATCGAGGCGCAACCGCACCTGGTCGCCGCCGGCCGCGCCCCGGCCGAGATCGCCCACCACTGGTACGCGGCGCACGACCACCCCCGCGCCCTCACCGCCGCCCGGTCCGCGGCCGCCACGGCGGCCGACGGCTGCGCGTACGCCGAGCAGAGCCGGCTGCTGGAACGCGTCCTCGAACTGTGGGAGCTGGTGCCCGACGCCGCCGACCGGCTCGGCATGGACCACCTGCGGGTGCTGGAGGAGACGCTCACCGCGGCGGTCACCGCCGGCGACCTGGGCCGGGCGCTCACGCTCACCCGCGCCGCGCTGGCCGAGGTCGACCCGGCCGCCGAACCGCTGCGCGCCGCCGCCCTGCTCGACCACCGGGGCCGGCTGCTCGCCCTGCTCGGCAAGAGCGACGGCGCGGTCGAGCTGCGCGAGGCGTACCGGTTGGCGGCCGGCGCGCCCGCCGGCGCGCAACGGTTCGGCGTGCTCGCCGACATCGCGGCGCACCTGATGAAGGTCGACCCGCGGGAGGCCGCCTCGGTGGCCGCCGAGGCGATGGTCGGCGCGTCCGAGATCGGCACCGACCTGGTGCTGCTGCCCACCCGGATCGCCCTGCTGCACCGCATCGACGACACCCCCGACCTCGGGCTGGCCGAGCTGCGCCGGGTGCAGGCGCGGGCCCGGGCCGCCGGCGACTCGTGGGCCCTGGTCAGCGCGTTGGTCTTCCTCTCCGACGTGCTCTACGAGCTGGGCCGCTACGCCGAGTCGGAGGAGGCCGCCGCGGCCGGGGTGAGCGAGGCGCGCCAGGCCGGGATCAGCCGCTCGATCGGCGCCTACCTGCTCTCCAACCGGGCCGAGGCGCTCATCGCGTCGGGCCGGTGGGACGAGGCCGACGCGACGTGCGCCGAGGCGGCCCGGATCGACCCGCCGGGCGTCTCCGGGCTGCACTGGCTCCAACTGCGCGCCGGGCTGCGGCTGGCCCGCGGGCATCCCCACGCCGACGAACTCGTCGGGCGGGCGCTGGCCTTCCTGGCCCGGCCCTACCTCTGGCCGAACCACCGGCTGCCGCTGCACGAGCTGCGCGTCGAGGCCGCGCTGGCCGCCGACGACAAGCTGGAGGCGGTACGCGCGGCCCGCGCCGCCCTGGCGGACCCGCACCTGGCCGACCTGCCCCGCGAGGGCTGGCCGGTGCTCAGCGCGGCGGCACGGGCCGCCGTGCTGGCCGGTGACCCGGCGCTGGCCGCCGAGGTGTCCACGGTGGCCGCCGTGCTGCCGGCCCGCCACCCGGCCGAGCGGGCGCACGCCGCCCAGGTCGCCGCGCTCCTGCACGACCTCGGTCCCGCCGACCCGGCCCTCGGCCGCGGTCCGGCGGTCGAGGGGCGGCCGGCGGTCGAGGGGCGGCCGGCGGTCGAGGGGCGGCCGGCGGTCGAGGGGCGGCCGGCGGTCGAGGGGCGGCCGGCGCCTCGCGGGGCGGTGGACGCGTGGCGGGCGGCGGTGACGGCGTGGCGGGCGGCCGGGCCGCCGCACCCGCTGGGGCGGGCGCTGCTCGGGCTGGCCGAGGTGGCCGCGGCGGCCGGCGAGCGGGACGAGGTGGCCGCCGCGATCCGGGAGACGGTCGAGGTGGCCGCCCGGCTGGGCGCCACCCCGCTGGGCGAGCAGGCCACCACCCTCGCCCGGCGGGTCGGCCTGCGCGGCACCGGGCGACCCGGGCCGGACCTGCTGACCGGTCGGGAGCGGGAGGTGCTGCGGCTGGTCGCCGAGGGGCACAGCAACAGCCGGATCGCCGAGCGGCTCTTCATCTCCCCGAAGACGGCAAGCGTGCACGTGTCCCGGATCATCGCCAAGCTGGACGTGACCAACCGGGTGGAGGCCGCCGCGCTGGCCCACCGCCTGGGCCTGCTCGACCCGCCGCCCGCGCCGGTTCAGCGACGGGGCAGATAGATCCGCCAGCCGGGGATCGTGATCACCCGCAGGGCGCCCGCTCCGGGACCGAGCTGCCGGTCCAGCCGCGCGGCCAGCGGTGAGCCGTCCGGGGCCACCCAGGCCGCGTCCGGGTCCGCGGCCACCGCCCGCCGATACGCCGGCAGCCTGTCGAACCCGGGGCGCAGGTCGTCGTCGACCACCGCGCACACGGTCTCCTCGGCGCTGGCGAACGCGATCCGGTTGCACGTCCAGTAGCCGCCCCGCGCGTGCCGGACGCCCAGGTCACCGAGCGCGTCGACGAGCATCCGGTGCCGGTCGGCCTCGGCGTGCGCGGCCGGCGCCGCCCGGATCGTCTCCACCGTGGCGCCCGCCTGGGTGCCGGGCATCCCGGCGAGCACGACGACCGCCCCGACCCCGGCCACCACGGCGCGGACCGGCGCCGCGCCGACGAGCCGGCCAGGCGCCGGCCGGACCGACGCCTCGTCGGGCCGGTCCGGTCCGGGCGCGCCCCGCCCACCGGGCCGGAGAACGAGCCGGGCGACCAGCGGGCGGGCGGCCTGCCACAGCGGCCAGAGCAGGGCCGGGACGGCGACCGCCAGGCAGGACAGGTAGCGGCCGCTCTCCAACGGGGTGCGGCCGGCCGCGCTGCTCGACGCGTACGCCGCCAGCACCGCCGCCGCGCCGCCGAGCAGCGCCAACCGTACTCCCGCCGACACCCGCCGCCCGGCCGACGCCGGCGGGACCGGGCGGCGCAGGGCGCGCCACGCGGTGAACGCGGCGAGCACGAGCAGGACCAGCAGGACCGGCGCCCACCAGAGCTGCCAGGGGGCGCAGCGGCCCGGCGAGCAGAAGCCCATGGCCAGCGGCGGGCCGACGACCAGCCCGCCGTGCCACCGCTCGACCCAGCCCGCCGTCGCGCCGGACCCGCTGGCCGCCAGCACCGCGGTGAGCGGGTCGCGACCGTGCCGGAGGTTGTCCAGCACCATCGGGGCGACGCCCAGCAGCAGCGCGCCGCCGAGCACCGCGCCGGCCCGGCCGGCGAGTTCCCGGCGTCGCCACGCCACCAGCAGCGCGCCGAGCGTCAGCACGTACGGCAGGATCAGCGGATCGACCCAGAGCAGCACCCCGGCGACCAGTCCCCAGGCCGCCCAGCGGGGCAGCCGCACGCCCGGCCCGCCGCCGCACAGCGCGACAGTGAGCAGCGCCAGCGCCGCCCCGGCCGGGTTCAGCTCGGGATAGCCGCCGCCGGCGATGAGCTGGTTCTTCACCACCCGGTCGGAGCCGAGCGCGAGCACGCCGACGACCAGCAGGGCGTACCAGCGGTCACCGCCGAGCCGGCGGGTGAGCCGCCAGGACAGCAGCAGGAACAGCGCGTACAGGGCCAGGGTGGGCAGCCGCAGCACGAGCACGGACGGCCCGGCGAGCGCGACAAGCGGCGCGGCCAGGTACGCCTCCAGCGTCCCCATGTAGGCCTGGCCGTAGAACCAGACCGGGAAGTCGTCGCCCCGGGCGATGTGCAGGGCGGCCAGCCCCATGGTCGCCTCGTCGCTGTTGCTGGGCGGCGCGTCCGCGAGGATCAGCGCCAGCCGGTAGCCGACCCCGGCGAACCCGACCAGTAGGGCGAGCAGCGTGGGCAGCCGGAGCCGCCGGGGCGTACGCGGGCGGTCGGCCTCGCGCGGCTCCTGGCGTACCCCGGCGGTCATGCCTGGATCATGGCATCCGGCCGGGGGCCGGCGGCGGGCGACGCGGTCGGACGCCGGCCTCAGCGGGTGACGGCGACCTGTTCGCGGGCGGCGAGCGCCTGCTGGTAGAGGCGGCCGGCGCGGTAGGAGGAACGGACCAGTGGGCCGCTCATCACGCCCGCGAAGCCGATCTCCTCGGCCTCCTCACGCAGCTCGACGAACTCCTCCGGCTTGACCCAGCGGGTGACCGGGTGGTGCCGGGGGGTGGGACGCAGGTACTGCGTGATGGTGATCAGCTCGCAGCCGGCCTCGTGCAGGTCGCGCAGCGCCTGGGAGACCTCGGCGCGCTCCTCGCCCATGCCGAGGATGAGGTTGCTCTTGGTGACCAGGCCGTCGGCGCGGGCCTGGCGGATCACGTCGAGCGACCGCTCGTAGCGGAAGGCCGGGCGGATCCGCTTGAAGATGCGTGGCACGGTCTCGACGTTGTGCGCCAGCACCTCGGGACGCGAGCCGAAGACCTCGGCGAGCTGCTCGGGCACCGCGTTGAAGTCGGGGATCAGCAGCTCGACGCCGCAGCCGGACTGCAGGGCGTGGATCTGCCGGACCGTCTCGGCGTAGAGCCAGGCGCCGCCGTCGGGCAGGTCGTCGCGGGCCACCCCGGTGATGGTGGCGTAGCGCAGGCCCATCGCGGCGACCGACTCGGCGACCCGGCGCGGCTCGTCGGCGTCGAACTCGGCCGGCTTGCCGGTGTCGATCTGGCAGAAGTCACAGCGCCGGGTGCACTGGTCGCCGCCGATGAGGAAGGTGGCCTCGCGGTCCTCCCAACACTCGTAGATGTTGGGGCAACCGGCCTCCTGGCACACCGTGTGCAGTCCCTCGCGCGAGACGAGGCCGCGCAGCTCGGTGTACTCCGGGCCCATCTTGGCCTTGACCTTGATCCACGGCGGTTTGCGCTCGATCGGCGTCTCGGCGTTGCGCGCTTCGATCCGCAGCATGCGCCGCCCCTCCGGGGCGACGGTCGCGGTGCGCGCGGGCTGCTCGGTCGTCGGCGCGGTTTGCTCGATCGTCACGAAATCGAGCCTACGCCGGTCGGCGGCGGTCGATGAACGTCGGGCGACGGCCGTCACCCCGGAAAGCTTGTGACACCGGACACGAGCGGCCAAAAAACCTCGTCACATTCCGGTGGCGGTGGTGCTAGCGTGCCGGCAGAGCTGCGACGGAGCCGAGTAGCGGACCGACCCGCCAGCCCAGAGAGCCGCCGAAGTGCTGCGAGGCGGTCTGGCGCCGGGCCCGCGAAGACCCTCCCGAGCTGCGGGAAGAACGGCGTACGCGCCCAGTAGAACCCGCCCGGCTGGCCCCGGTGAAAAGGCGACGAACGAGGCCTCCGCTCCGGCGGGGGCGAAGGTGTGGTGGCACCGCGAGGATCCCGCTCGCCCACACCTCCCGGGGATCGCGTTGCGATTGATCGAGGAGGTAACCGCCGTGCAACGCATCCTGTCCTCCCAGCTCACCGCCCATGTCGGCGCGACCGTCCGGCTCGCCGGCTGGGTCCACCGCCGCCGGCTGCTCAAGTCGGTGGCGTTCCTGATCGTCCGGGACGCCGCCGGGCTCGCGCAGGTGGTGGTCGCCGCGCCCGAGGTGCGCGCGCACGTCGAGGCGCTCTCCGAGGAGACCGTCGTCGAGGTGGTCGGCACCGTGGTCGCGAACCCCACCGCGCCCGCCGGGGTCGAGGTCGTCGAGCCGACGGTACGTCCGCTCGGCCCGCCCGCCGTGCCGCCCCCGTTCGACCTCTACCGGCCGGCGCTCACCGCGAGCCTGCCCACCCAGCTCGACCACGCGCCGACGGCGTTGCGCCATCCGACCCGCTCCGCCGCGCTGCGGATCTCGGCGGCGGCGGTGGCCGGCTTCCGGGCCACGCTCGACCGGCAGCGCTTCGTCGAGGTCCACACCCCGAAGGTGGTCGGCTCGTCGACCGAGAGCGGGGCGAACGTGTTCGCGCTGGACTGGTTCGGCCGGCCCGCCTACCTGGCGCAGTCGCCGCAGTTCTACAAGCAGCTCATGGTCGGCGTCTTCGAGCGCGTCTACGAGGTGGGCCCGGTGTTCCGCGCCGAGCCGCACGACACGGTCCGGCACCTGGCCCAGTACACCTCGCTCGACGTGGAGCTGGGCTTCGTGACCGACCACCAGGACGTGATGGCCGTGCTGCGCGACACGCTGGCCGGGATGCTCGCCGGCGTCGCCGAGCGGGCCGGCGGCGCGCTCGACACGCTCGGCGTCACGCTGCCTCCGGTGCCCGCCGAGATCCCGGCGGTGCACTTCGCCGACGCGTTGCGGATCGCCGGCGCGCCGGCCGACGAGCCCGACCTGGCGCCGGCGCACGAGCGGGCGCTGGGGGAGTGGGCGCGCGTCGAGCACGGCAGCGACTTCCTGTTCGTCACCGGCTACCCGATGGCGAAGCGGCCCTTCTACACCCACCCGGACCCGGCCCGGCCGACCCACTCGAACGGCTTCGACCTGCTGTTCCGGGGGATGGAGCTGGTCACCGGCGGGCAGCGGCTGCACCGGCACGCCGACTACCTGGCGGCGCTGGCGGCGCGGGGCGAGCCGGTGGAGCCGTACGCCGGTTACCTGGACGCGTTCCGGCACGGCATGCCGCCGCACGGCGGCTTCGCGATCGGCCTGGAGCGGTTCGTGGCCCGGCTGACCGGCGCGGCGAACGTCCGGGAGGTGACCGCCTTCCCACGCGACCTGCATCGCCTCACGCCGTGAACCGCCCGGCCGCCGCCGGCGGCGCGCGCCGCCGGCGGCGGCCGGGCGGGCGGGCCGCCGGGTCAGCGGAATCCCTACCGAGGGTGACGGGTGACGTCCGCTCGCCGGTCGTGACGGTGGGTAGTGGGCGTGGCGGTGGTGCGGAACGTGCCGTCTTCGCTGCGACGCGCTGACCAGCCACTTCGCGGAAGGCTCGCCCTGGCGGGGAAGAGGTGCCGGCCGCCTTTGCTCTGCAGCCACGGGCGCACCGGTCGACGCTGGGTGAGTGGTGCGTATGAGGCTGCAGAGCAAAGGTGGCGGCGGGTGGGCGGGGTGGAACGGAGGGTGCTCACGCTCCGTGAGCATGGGGTGGCTTCTGTCGGGCGGCGGGACGCGCGTCGGGGCGCCGGGGGAGCGGGCGGTCAGGCCGGGCCGAGCAGGTCCCACAGGTTGCCGGCGACGTCCCGGAAGACCGCGACCCGGCCGTACGGCTCGGTACGGGGTGGGCGGACGAACTCGACGCCCGCGGCGGCCATCCGGCGGTGCGTGGCGTCGACGTCGTCGACCCGCAGGAAGAAGCCGACCCGGCCGTGCGTCTGGTCACCGACCGCCCCGGCCTGGTGCTCCCCGTCCGCGCGGGCCAGCAGCAGCCCGGTGCCGCCGCCCGGCGGGCGCACCACCACCCAGCGCTTCGGCCGGCCGTCGTTCGTCAGCGACGGCGAGTCCTCGGTCAGCTCGAAGCCGAGCACCTCGGTGAAGAACGCGACGGCCGGGTCGTAGTCGGCGACGACGAGGGTGACGAGATCGAGCCGCACCCGTCAGACCCGGGTCAGGGTGGGCAGGTGCCGCTCGACCACCGGCAGCACGTCGGCCACCGTGACCGGACGGCCCAGCTCGGCGGTGAGCGAGGTGACCCCGGCGTCGCGGATGCCGCACGGCACGATCCGGTCGAAGAAGCCCAGGTCGCAGTCGCAGTTGACGGAGAAGCCGTGCAGCGTGACGCCACGGGCCACCCGGATGCCGATGGCCGCCACCTTCCGCGCCGGCCCCCGGTCGTCCGCCGGCACCCAGACGCCGCTGCGGCCCTCGACCCGGCCGGCGACCAGCCCGAACTCGGCGCAGACGTCGATCAGCAACTGCTCGGTGCGCCGGACGTACGCCACCACGTCGACCGGGTCGGGCAGGCGGACGATGGGGTAGCCGACCAACTGCCCCGGACCGTGCCAGGTGATCTTGCCGCCGCGGTCCACGTCCACCACCGGCGTGCCGTCCGTCGGCCGGTCCCACGGCTCGGTCCGCTTGCCGGCGGTGTAGACGCTCGGGTGCTCCAGGAGCAGCACCGTGTCGCCCTGCTCACCGGCCACCACGGCCTCGTGCAGCCGGCGCTGCTCGTCCCAGGCGGCCCGGTAGTCGAGCCGGCCGGCGCGGACGGTGGTCGGTCCGGAAGTCGTCACGCTCACCCGTCCAGCGTAGTCCCGCCGGCCGGGCGGCCCCCGGGTGACGCTCGTCGCGTCACGCCGGCGGCACCCGCCACAGCCAGACGTCCTCGACCCGCTCGGGCGGCCCGAGCAGGGCGGTGGCGGTGCGACGCAACGCCTCCTCGTCGACGTCGTACTTGGCGCCGTGCACCCGGTCGGCAAGCACCACCACCCGCACCCCCCAGTGGCGCAGGTCGGCCCGGGACTCCTGGATGCTGCCCTCGGTGACGATCGGCACCAGCCCGGTGCTGCCGGCCTGGTCCATCAGCGTGTCGAAGGTGCGCGGCACCGGGCCGATCCGGCCCCGGCCGTCCGGCCCGCCCGGGCCGAGGAAGAAACCGGCGGGAATCCGGAACTCACCCTGCCGGTGGGCGAGGGCGTACGCCTGCCAGCGCTGCCCGTCCGGGTAGACGTCGACGGTCAGCGGCAGCGGGGTGAGGACCCCGTCGGGCGGGACGTAGCGCTTCCAGGTCCCGCCGGTGATGAACGTCGGGATCGGCTCGCGGACGCTGGTGAGCAGCGGGGTGGGCAGCAGCGGCAGCAGCGCGACGGCGAAGCCGACCAGCCAGGCCGCGCCGACCACCCGCCGCCGGGGCGGGCGGGCGCGCAGCGCGTCGACCGCGTACGCCAGCAGCAGGCCGATCACCGGCGCGACGACGAGCGCCAGCCGCGACGGCAGCGCCGCGTTGACCACCGGCAGGTTGTCCAACACCCCGAACGGCAGCAGTTGGTCGGTGCGCCGCCCGTTCCACTTGGCCGTCGGGCCCCAGGAGAGCACCGCGAAGACCACCGCGGTCACGCCGAGCGCGAGCAGGGTCGCCCGGAACGCCCGGTCGGCGCGCCGCCACAGCAGGGCGAAGCAGGCGACCGCGAGCACCAGCAGCGGGACGCCGAAGAACGAGTTCTCCTCGGTCGGGTTCGGCGCCAGCGACGTGCCGAACCCGGCCCAGCCGGCAAGCGACCGGCGCGGGTACGACCCGAACGCGGCGATGTCCTCGGAGTGGATCAGCGGGTCGAAGCCGGTGCCGTGGAACCGCTGCGGCCCGGCGAAGTGCAGCCAGAGCGGGTACGCCAGCAGCGCGCCGGCCACCAGCGCGGTCACGCCGAGCCCGGCCAGCACGCGCGGCAGCGCCGCCCGCACCTCCGCCCGCCGGGCCGGGTGCAGCGCCCAGACCAGCAGGAACGCCGCGAGCGCCAGGGCGGTGAAGAAGAGGCCCTCGGCGGCGATCGAGAACGCGACCGCCACCAGCAGGCCGAGCACGATCCCGCCGGTGACCGCGCGGCCGGGGCGGCGCAGCCGGAACACGCCCCAGACCAGCAGCGGCACCAGCCAGCCCGCGGTCCAGTTCAGGTGCGCGTTGGCGTGCGACACCATGGCCGGGCAGTAGGCGATGAACAGCGCGCCCACCCCGGCGGCCAGCCGGCTGGCGACCAGGTGCCGGCTGAGCAGCCAGTACCAGGCCACCGCGGTGGCGGCGAGGTTGAGCGTCAGGATCACCAGGAACGTCGCGGGCGGCCCGACCAGGTACGTCAGCGGCGCGAAGACCGCCGCGTACACGGTGATCGAGGTGTTGACCGCGAGGTTCACCCCGTCCGGGACGTTGATCAGGTGGGTGAAGAACGGGTTCTCGCCGTGGGTGAGCGCGTGCCCGCCGAAGGCCAGCAGCCACTCGAAGAGCGCCTGGTCGCTGGAGTTGACGGTGATCGCGCGATTGTTCGGGTCCCGCCACATCCCGCTGGTGACCCAGAGCGCCAGCGCCACCGCCGCGAGTGTCACCAGCAGGTCGGCGCGCCGGTCGCGGGTGACCGGGGACGGGGAGGACGGCACGCAGCGGACGTTACCAACCGGACCTGGGCACACCGCCCGGACGGGGAATGTGTGACCGACAGCTATTCCTGTCGATGAAACACGGACGTAACGTTCCGGCAACTCGGAGAGTGACCCAGTTCACATTCCATGATCGGGAGGTCCCCGTGTCCCGCTCCTCATCCCTCATCACCCGCCTCGCCGGGGCGGCGGCCGGGGTCGTGCTGGCCGCGGCCGGCGTCCTGGTCGCCGCCCTGCCCGCGCAGGCCGCCTCGCTGACCCAGGTCAGCGGCTTCGGCTCCAACCCCGGCAACCTGACCATGTACGCCTACCGCCCGGACGGCCTGCCCGGCAACGCGCCGGCGGTGGTGCTGCTGCACGGCTGCACCCAGAACGCCTCGACCTACTTCACCAACTCCGGCTGGCAGAAGTACGCCGACCAGTGGAGGTTCGCGCTGATCGTGCCGCAGCAGCCGTCCGGCAACAACGCCAACTCCTGCTTCAACTGGTTCGAGACCGGCGACACCGCACGCGGCCAGGGCGAGGCGCTGTCGATCAAGCAGATGGTCGACTACGCGAAGACGAACTACGGCACCGCCGCCGGCCGGGTCTACGTCAGCGGCCTCTCCGCCGGCGGCGCGATGAGTTCCGTCATGCTCGCCACCTACCCCGACGTGTTCGCCGCCGGCTCGATCATCGCCGGCATCCCGTACCGCTGCGCCACCAGCACCACCACGGCGTACAGCTGCATGAACCCGGGCGTGGACAAGACCCCGGCGCAGTGGGGCGACCTGGTCCGCAACGCGTACGCCGGCTATTCCGGCCCGCGCCCCCGGGTGGCCGTGTGGCACGGCACCAGCGACTACACGGTCAACGTGGCGAACGCGACCGAGTCGCGGGACCAGTGGACCAACGTGCTCGGCGTGTCGCAGACCCCGACCAGCACCTCGTCGCTGCCGGGCGGCACCAGCCTGGAGGTCTACGGCAACGACCAGGTCCGCGTCTACCGGGTCTCCGGGATGGGCCACGGCACCCCGGTCGACCCGGGCTCTGCCGCCGACCAGTGCGGCACCGCCGGGGCGTACTTCCTGGACACCATCTGCTCGACGTACCGTGACGCGCTCTTCTTCGGCCTCGGTGGCGGCGGCGCCACGCCCGGCCCGACCCCGACGGCGACCGCGTCACCGACCGCCTCGCCCACCCCGACCGCGTCGCCCACCACCGCACCGGTCTGCGTCACCGCCAGCAACTACGCGCACGTCGCGGCCGGCCGGGCCTACCAGTCCGGCGGGTACGCCTACGCGCTCGGCAGCGGCCAGCGGATGGGCCTCTACAACACGTTCTACACGACGTCGCTCAAGCAGACCGGCCCCAGCTACTGGGTCATCGGCTGCTGACCCGATGCAGGGAGGGGCCCCCGCTCAACGCCTCCGGTGGAGGCGGGGGCCCCGCTCAACGCCTGCGCGTCGCCCTCAGCCGGTGAGGGCGGCGTGCAGCGCGCCCGGCAGATCCGGGTGGGTCCAGGTGAAGCCGGCCCTGCCGAGCACCCCGGGCAGCACCCGGGTGCTGGTCAGCGCCTCCTGGGCGAACCCGCCGAGCGCCACCTTCAGCGCCAGCGCCGGGATCGGCATGATCGCCGGCCGGTGCAGTTGGCGGGCCAGCTCCCGGGTGAACTCGGCGTTCGTGACCGGCGCCGGGCCGACCACGTTGACCGGGCCGGCCACGTCGTCCCTTGCCAGCAGGTACACCACCGCGTCCAGCCAGTCCCGCATCGAGATCCACGGCAGCCACTGCCGGCCGTTGCCCAGCTTGCCGCCGACCCCCAGCCGGAACGGCAGCAACTGCGGCTTGAGCAGGCCGCCGTCGCGGTGCAGCGGCAACCCGGTGCGCAGCCGCGCCACCCGGACACCGGCGTCCTCGGCCGGTCGGGTCGCCGCCTCCCAGACCCGGCAGACGTCGGCGAGGAACCCCTCACCGGCCGGCGCGTCCTCCTCCACGGTCCGGTCCCCGGTGTTGCCGTACCAGCCGACCGCTGACGAGTTCAGCAGCACCGGCGGCCGGTCCGCGGCGGGCAGGCCCGCGATCGTGATGGCGAGCGTCGTCGTGCTGTCCACCCGGCTGGTCCGGATCAGCTTCCGGTAGTCGTCGTCCCAGCGCTTGTCACCCACCCCGGCGCCGGCCAGGTTCACCACCGCGTCGGCGTCCGCGACCACCTGCGGGTCGAGCTGCGCGGCGGCCGGATTCCACTGCCGCTCGTCCGGGGTACGCGGTGGGCGGCGGACCAGGCGGGTGACCTGGTGCCCGTCGGCGGTGAGCCGGTCGACCAGTCGGGTGCCGAGGAAGCCGGAGGCGCCGGCCATGAGGATCCGCATGTTCCCATCTTCGGATACCGGACGGGATTCGGATGCGTGGAGCGAAATCACTCACTCGTCACGCCCGTCGAGGCTCGGTCGGGCGTGACGGAGCCGGCCGTGTCACTCCCCGGTGCGACCGTCGATCGCCTCCCGCAGGATGTCGGCCTGGCCCAGGTGCCGGGCGTACTCGTCGGTCATGTGGGTCAGCACCCACCGCAACGATCGCTCGGCCCCGGTGCCCGGGGTGCGTCCGATCGCGTCGAGGGAGCGCGCGGCGGCGATCCGGCGGGACGCCGCCACCTGCTCGCCCCAGAGCGCGAACGTCTCCGCGCCGGTGGCGTCGGCGACATCGTGGAACGGCGCGTCGGCGTCGTCGGTCAGGTCGAACAGGTCACCAGGGAATGCCTCCGCGATCACGCCCTGGAAGTACCAGCGTTCGACCGTCGCGAGGTGCCGGACCAGGCCGAGCAGCGACAGGCTGGACGACGGTACCGGTCTCGACCGAAGCTGCTCGTCGGACCGGCCCGCGCACTTGCGGACCAGGGCGTCCCGCTGGAAGTCGAGGAAGGTGTCGAGCAGCGTCCGCTCGTCGGCGGCGGGTGGCAGCGCGAACCGCCGATCCGTCGCGGGGTCTCCGGGCACGACGGTGCTCACGCCGTCGCCCCGGCGGTGCGCAGGTCGGCGAGGAGGCGCTCCACCTCCGCGAACGCGGCCTCCGGCAGCGGCCCGTACGCCAACGTGCCCACGTTCTCCTCGGCCTGGCCGACCGTGCGGCAGCCGGGGATCGGCAGCGTGCGCGGGCTGCGGGCGAGCAGCCAGCCCAACGCGCCCTGGGCGAGCGTGCGGCCGTCGGCGGTCAGCGCCGCGCGGACCCGGGCCACCCGGTCGGCCCACTCGGCGCGCGGGACGCCGTCGTGGAACCAGTCCAGCCACTCCGGCGCCGACCCGCGCACGTCGTCGCCGCCGCGGGCCGCCGGCGCGCCCTGGTACTTCGCGGTGAGCAGGCCCATCGCCAACGGGCCCCGGTTGAGGCTGGCCAGGTCGAACTCGTCGCACACCGCAAGCATCGCGGCGTTGTCCCGCAGCACCGACTGGTCGTGCTGGATCGCCGCGCAGTGCGGGCCCGCCTCGGCGAACGCGCGCGCCGAGGCCGGGTCGTCGGTGCTCCAGCCGTACGCCCGGATCTTGCCCGCGCCGACCAGGTCCTCGAGCGTCTCGACGAGATCCAGCGCCCGCGGCACCGGCAGCCCGTTCAGGTGCAACTGGTAGAGGTCGACGTGGTCGGTGCCCAGCCGGCGCAGCGAGTCCTCCAGGCTGCGCCGCGCGTACGCCGGGCTGGCGTCCTCGCCCGCGGCCTGCCGGGTCGCCTCGTCGGTGGGGTAGCCGAACTTGGTGGCGATCACCGCGCGGTCCCGGCGGCCGGCGAGCGCCCGGCCCAGCACCCGCTCGCTGTGCCCCGCGCCGTAGTTGCTGGAGGTGTCGAAGAGGGTCGCGCCCAGCTCCAGGGCCCGGTGCACGGTGCGGACCGACTCGTCGTCGTCCACCTCGCCCCAGCCGAGCGGCTGCGCGCCGTCCCAGAGCGGGCCGCCGATCGCCCAGCAGCCCATGCCGATCGCGCTGACCTCGATGCCGCTGCGGCCCAGTCGTCGTGTCGTCGTCATGTCCTCAGTGTCCAGTCTCGAGTGCACTCGAAGTCGAGTCGTTTCCGGCCAGTCGGGACAGGAGCGGCGCGACGGAGTCGACGGCGTCGGCGCGTACCACGAAGCGGGTGACGCCCCAGCGGCGCTCGTGCCCGGCGACGGCCGGGGCGATCTCGTCCGGGGTGCCGATCAGCACGAACGGGGTGGCCAGCACCTCGGCCGGGGTGAGGCCGGTCTCCGCGGCCGTCCCGGCGGCGACCGCCTCGGCGTCGTCGGTGACGGCGACGCGCTGGACCAGCGCCTCCAGGGCGGGCGGCTCGTCGCGGCCGGCCGCGCCGGCGGCCACCTGGGCGAGCTGTGCGTCGAGCTGGTCGGCCCGCCACCGGACCTCGTGCCGGTGACCGTCGGCCAGGGTGCGCCCGAAGCCGGTCAGGCCGACCACGTCGGCGTGCGCGCCGGCCCACCGCAGCAGCGTCGAGTTGGCGGTGCCCACGGTGAGCGGGATCCGGTCCCGGACCGGTCGCGGCGCGTCGAGGCGGGCGGCGTACGCGGTCAGGTCCGGCGTGTCCACGGTGACCTCGTCGCCGGCCAGCAGCGCGCGTACCGCCTCGGCGACCGCGACGCAGCGGCGGACCCGGCCGGCGACGTCCGGGCGCTCGCGCCCGACGGCCCGCCACTCGCCCGGCGTGTGACCGGCGCCCAGGCCGAGCCGCGCCCGCCCGCCGGAGACCACGTCAAGCGTGGCCACGTCGGCGGCGAGCAGGAGCGGCTCCCGGACCCCGGCGTTGGACACGTACGAGCCGACGCCCAGCGTGTCGGTCACGGCCGCCGCGGCGGCCAGCGCGACGAACGGGGACGGGCCGAACCCCGGGTGGTCGGCCGCGTGGAGCGCGTCGAAGCCGGCGGCCTCGACGGTGCGGGCCAGTTCGGCCCAGCCCACCGCGTCGGTGGCCCGGGCCTGCACGGAGAAGATCGCCATCGGCCCAGTCTCCGGCCCCGCCGCCCTCTCCACCCACCCCTTCTGCCGTGGGCCGAAGGGTAAGGAGGGGCCCCCGCTTAACGCCTGGTGCCTAACAGGGGGCCCCTCCTAACCCAACCCTCAGACCGCGTCGAGGCGTGCCAGGGCGGCGGGGGAGAGGCGCAGCGCGCCGGCGGCGACGTTCTGCTCCAGGTGCGCCGGGTCGCCGGTGCCGGGGATGGCGAGCACGTTCGGGCCCCGGCTCAGCGTCCAGGCCAGCCGGACCTGCGCCGGGGTGGCGCCGTGCTCGCGCGCCACCGCGAGCACCTCCGGGTGCTCCTCGCCCGTCGCCCCGGCCTCCCGCCCGCTGGTCACGATCGAGAAGAACGGCACGAACGCGGTGCCGTGCGCGGCGCAGTCCCGGATCAGCTCGTCGTTGCTCCGGCGGTAGCCGAGGCCGTACGAGTTCTGCACGCAGACCACCGGGGCGATCGCCCGCGCCTCGGCGACCTGGTGCGGGCGGACCGCGGAGACGCCGAGGTGCCGGACCAGCCCGGCGTCGACCAGCTCGGCGAGCGCGCCGAAGTGCTCGCCCAGCGGCTCCGGCCCGTACACCCGGAGGTTGACCACGTCGAGGTGGTCCCGGCCGAGCTGGCGCAGGTTCTCCTCGACCTGACCGCGCAACTGCTCCGGCCGGGCCATCGGCAGCCACTCGCCGGACGGGTCCTTGCCGGGTCCGACCTTGGTGACGATCACCAGGTCATCGGGGTACGGCGAGAGCGCCCGGTTGATCAGCTCGTTGGCCGAGCGCAGCGGCGAGAAGTAGAACGCCGCCGTGTCGATGTGGTTGACGCCCAGCTCGACCGCGCGGCGCAGCACGGCGACGGCCCGGTCCCGGTCGCTCGGTCCGCCGTCGGCGTTCGCGGTCAACCGCATCGCGCCGAGGCCGATCCGGTTGACCGTCCGGTCGCCGAGCTGCCAGGTGCCGGCGCCGCCGGCGTGGATGGTGTCGATGGTCATGGTGTCCCCGTTCCTCTCGGAGCCCCATGAGGGGGCCGAGCATTTCCACGGGGCCGACAGCCGGCCGGTTCAACCCCGCGTCACTCGCCCTCGTCGGGCTGCTCGTGCCACCGGGCCCGCCAGGCCGCCTCGTGCGCCTCGTGACTGGCCCGCTCCTCGAAGACCAGCTTGCGCAGCGCCCGCCGGCCCTCGTCGAAGACGATCACCTCGGCGGCCACCATACCCACCGTGACGGCGGTCAGCATGGCCAGCGCGACCAGCCCCGGCATCCGCTCGGCGAGCGGGATCGCGGCGCCGAGCAGCAGCACCGCCACGACCCGGGTCCAGCTCAGCGTGCGCAGCGTCCGCGCCTGGAACAGCATGTTGCCGCAGAGATAGCAGGCCACGCCGCCGAAGAGCAGCGGTACGGCCGGCCCGTGCGCGGGCGTGCCCGGCGACACGTTCGGGTCGGCGATGTCGTGCACGATCATCTCGGCGCCGAGCGCGAACAGGATGATGCCGGCGATCATCGGCAGGAACAGGTACGCGTACGCGTCCCGGGCCATCGCCACCCGGGGACCGTCCCGGGCGGCGTGCAGGGCGATCCGGGCCGCCGGGCCGACCAGGTCGTAGTGGGCCCACCAGAGCGCGGCGGTGAAGAAGATGCCGAGCACCGCGGCGGCCACCGCCGGCCAGGTGGGCGGCTGCCCGAGCAGGTTGCTGCCGACGCCGACCGAGATCACCGACTCGCCGAGCGCGATGATCAGGATGAGGTCGTACCGTTCGGTCCAGTGCTCGGCCGAGGCCACGCCCCAGCCCCAGGTGCCGGCGATGATGCCGGTGCCGTACTGGAGCAGGACGACGAGGGCCCACAGGCCGTCCCGGACCACCGACGCCGTGAACAGGCCGTCGATCTTCGGTGGCACCAGCGCGGCGACCAGCAGCAGCGCGGTGCTGCCGATCACCTCCGGGGTGAACCGGATCAACTGCCGGCGCTCGTTCGGGCTGTCCCGCACCACGTGCCGGTAGAGCAGCAGGTGCACCAGCCGCAGCACGGTGTAGCTGGCCGCCGCGACGATCGGCCCGGCGGCGTTGCCGCGCGGGTCGCGGAACGCGTTCGGCAGCGACAGCGCGAACGTGAACAGCGCGGCCATGCCGACGGTCATGAGCACCGGGACGAAGCCCTCGCCGAGCCGGACCCGGGTCGCCACCACGCTGTGCACCACCCACGACCACCAGAGCACGGCGAGGACCAGCAGGGCGTGCAGCAGGGCGCCGCCGGTCACCTGGAGCGCGGTGGCCCGGGTGATGATGAAGAACGAGAAGACGAAGACCAGGTCGAAGAAGATCTCGAACCGGTCCACCCGGGCGCCCGGGGCCACCGGCACCGCCGGACCGAGGCGCCCCCGCCACCCGTACCCGCCCACCGGCCGAGTCTGTCAGCGCGTCGGCGGTGGCGGGCCGGAAACGGGCCCCTCCGGCGGCGCGGGTCAGCCCTGCCGGTGACGCAGCCCGTCCATCAGCAGGTCGAGCAGGCGGCCGGCCTGGTCACGCCGGTCCGGCTCGCCGGCCACCAGGGCCACGCCGCTCAGTCCGGCGAGCACGTCGGCGGCGGCCACGTCGGGCCGTACGGTGCCGGCGGCGACGCCTGCGGCGAGCAGTTCGCCGAGCGCGGCGAGCAGCCGGTCGCGGCTGTGCGCGTACGGGTTGGCGCCGGAGGCGATGGCCAGCCGCAGCGCGTCGGCCATGCCCCGCTTGGTGGCGAGGTAGTCGACGAACCGGTCCATCCAGTCCCGCACGGCCGTCTCGGCGGGCCGGGTGGCGAGCAGGTCCGGTACGGCGTCGCAGAGCTTGGCCAGTTCGTTGCGGTAGGCGGCCTCGACCAGCGCCTCGCGGGTGGGGAAGTGGCGGTAGAGGGTGCCGATGCCGACCCCGGCCTCCTTGGCCACCCGGTCCAGCGTTACCTCCGCGCCGCCCTGGGAAAACGCCTGGACCGCGGCGTCCAGCAGGCGTTGCCGGTTGCGCTGCGCGTCGGCGCGCAGGGGGCGGTCGGGCACGGCTCCTCCTCGGCTCGACCGGGTACGCGGCCGGTCGGACTGGCAACCGGAGGATCCTCCGGTTACGCTCGGACGTAACGGAGGGTCCTCCGCTTCTCATCGTAGCGGGCGGACACCGGTCCGCCCCGCCGCCGACAAGGATGGATCATGACCAGCAGCACTCCCGTCACCACCCCGTTCTCCCGCGACACCACCGCCCTGGAGGTGGTCCGCGACCTCGACCTGACCGGCCGCCGGGCCGTCGTCACCGGCGGCGCCTCCGGGATCGGCGTGGAGACCGCCCGCGCGCTCGCGGCCGCCGGGGCCGACGTCACCCTCGCGGTCCGCAACCTCGACGCCGGGCAGCGCGCCGCCGCGGACATCACCGGCAGCACCGGCAGCGACCGGGTCCTGGTCGCCCCGCTCGACCTCGCCGACCTCGGCTCGGTGGCGGCCTTCGTCCGCACCTGGGACGGACCGCTGCACATGCTCGTCGACAACGCCGGCATCATGGCGTCCCCGGAGATGCGCACCGAGCAGGGCTGGGAGATGCAGTTCGCCACCAACCACCTCGGCCACTTCGCGCTGGCCACCGGGCTGCGCCCGGCGCTCGCCGCGGCCAGGGACGCGCGGATCGTCTCGGTCAGCTCGGCCGCCCACCTGCGCTCGCCCGTGGTGTTCGACGACATCCACTTCCGGCAGCGGCCCTACGACCCGTGGCAGGCGTACGGGCAGTCCAAGACCGCGAACGTGCTCTTCGCGGTCGAGGCGACCCGGCGCTGGGTCGACGACGGGATCACCGTCGACGCACTGATGCCCGGCGCGATCCGCACCAACCTCCAGCGCTACATCAGCGACGAGGAACTGGACCGGATGCGCGCGCAGAGCGGCGGCGGCGCTGCCTACTGGAAGACCCCCGAGCAGGGCGCGGCCACCTCGGTGCTGGTCGCGGCGTCGCCGCTGGTGGCCGGCGCCGGCGGTAGGTACTTCGAGGACTGCCAGGAGGCCGGCGTGAACCAGCCGGGCACCCGCACCGGCTACGCGCCGTACGCCCGGGACCCGGAGGCCGCCGAGCGGCTGTGGACGGTCTCCGAGGAGCACCTGCGCGGCTGACCCGCGAAACGCCGGAGGGGCGCACGGCAGTCGCCGTGCGCCCCTCCGTGGTGTCGGACGTCAGAGACCCAGCTCGGCCTCGAAGTTGCCGCCCTCCAGCCGTTCCTTGACCGAGGTCAGGAAGCGGGCGGCGTCGGCGCCGTCGATCAGCCGGTGGTCGTACGACATGGCCAGGTAGACCATCGACCGGACCGCGATGACCTCGCCCAGCTCCGGGTCGTTGACCACGACCGGGCGCTTCACCACGGCGCCCGTGCCGAGCATCGCCGACTGCGGCGACGGCACGATCGGGGTGTCGAACAGCGCGCCCCGGCTGCCGGTGTTGGTCAGCGTGAACGTCGCGCCGGCCATCTCGTCCGGCGTGATCTTGTTGGCCCGGGTGCGCTCGGCCAGGTCGGCGATCCGCTTGGCGATCCCACCCATGTTGAGGTCGCCGGCGTTGTGGATGACCGGCACGAGCAGCCCGCGCTCGGTGTCCACCGCGATGCCCAGGTGCTCGGCGGCCGGGTAGGTGATCGTCCCGCCGTCCAGGTCCATGCTGGCCTGGATGATCGGGTGGGTCTGCAGCGCCTCGATCGCGGCCAGCGCGAAGAACGGCAGGAAGGACAGCTTCACGCCGTGCTTGGCCTGGAACGAGTCCTTGGCCCGGGCCCGCAGCTTGGCGACCTTGGTGACGTCGACCTCGACGACCGTGGTCAACTGCGCCGTCTCGTGCAGCGACTGCTGCATCCGCTTGGCGATGGTCGCCCGGATCCGCGGCAGCTTCTCCGTGGTGCCCCGCTTCGCGCTCGGCTCCGCCTTGACGGCCGGCTGCGCCGGCGCCTTGGCGGCGGCGGGCTCGGCGGCGGCCGGCTGGGCCTTGGCGGCCTTCGCCTTCTCGGCCGCCTCCAGCACGTCCTGCTTGCGGATCCGGCCGCCCACGCCGGTGCCGTTGACCGAGCCCAGCTCCACGCCGTGCTCGGCGGCGAGCTTGCGGACCAGCGGCGTCACGTAACCGGCGGCCTCCTCGCCGCCGCCCTGCGCCGGGGCGCTCGGGCGCTGCGGCGCGGCGGTCGGCGCGGCCGGCTGCGCGGCCTGCTCCGCCTTGGCCGGCTCGGCGGCCTGCTCCGCCTCGGCGGACGGCTCGTTGTAGGACATGCCCGGGGTGGGCTCCTCGACCTTCGGCGCCGGCTTCGGCTCGGCCTTGGGCTCGGGCTTCGGCTCGGCCTTGGGCTCGGGCTTCGCCTCCGCCTTGGGCTCGGGCTTCGCCTCGGGCTTGGGCTCGGGCTTGGGCTCGGGCTTGGGCTCGGGCTTCGCCGGCGCGCCGCCGGCCGCGCCCACGATCGCCAGCACGCCACCGACCTCGGCGGTCTCGTCCTCGGCGACCTTGATCTCCAGCACGGTGCCGGCCACCGGCGACGGGATCTCGGTGTCGACCTTGTCGGTGGAGACCTCCAGCAGCGGCTCGTCCACCTCGACGGTCTCGCCGACCTGCTTGAGCCAGCGGGTGACCGTACCCTCGGTGACGCTCTCGCCCAGGGCCGGCATGGTCACCGGGGTGCCCTCGCCCGACGACGCGGCGGGCTGGGCCGGCTCCTCGACGGCCGGCTGCTCGGCCTCGGCGTCGGGCTCGGCGGCGGCCTGCGCCGCCTGCTCCGGCTCGGGGCCGGTGCCCTCGGCGGCGGCGGTCGGCTCGGTGGCCGGCTCCACCTCCTCCTTGGGGGCGGCGCCAGCGTCCTCGCCCTCGCCGGCGATGACCGCCAGCTCGCTGCCGACCTCGGCGGTCTCGTCCTCGCCGACCACGATCCGGCTCAGCACGCCCGCCGCGGGCGACGGGATCTCGGTGTCGACCTTGTCGGTCGACACCTCCAGCAGGGGCTCGTCGACCTCGACGGTGTCACCCTCCTGCTTGAGCCAGCGCGTGACGGTGCCCTCGGTGACGCTCTCGCCGAGCCGGGGCATGGTGACCGATACCGGCATGTTCTCCAGACTCCTTCATTCCCCTGGTGGGATCATCGCCCGTCGCCGGACGCCGCGGTTGTCGTGTCAGGCGTGCGCGTGCAGCGGCTTGCCGGCCAGGGCCAGGTGCGCCTCGCCCAGGGCCTCGTTCTGGGTCGGGTGGGCGTGCACGAGCTGCGCCACCTCGGCCGGGTAGGCCTCCCAGTTGTAGATGAGCTGGGCCTCGCCGATCAGCTCACCCACCCGCGCGCCGACCATGTGCACGCCGACCACGGGGCCGTCGTCCACCCGGACCAGCTTGACGTGGCCGGCGGTCTTGAGGATCTGGCTCTTGCCGTTGCCGCCCAGGTTGTAGTTGTAGGTCTTGACCTTGTCGGCGCCGTACTGCTCCTTGGCCTTCGCCTCGGTCAGGCCGACCGACGCCAGCTCGGGGTCGCAGTAGGTGACGCGCGGGATGCCGGCCTCGTCGATCACGGCCGGGGTCTTCCCGGCGATCTCCTCGGCGACGAAGATGCCCTGCTGGAAGCCGCGGTGCGCGAGCTGGAGGCCGGGCACGATGTCGCCGACCGCGTAGACGTTCGGCACGCTGGTGCGCAGCCGCTCGTCGGTCAGCACGTAGCCGCGGTCCATCTTGACGCCCTGCTCCTCGTAGCCGAGGTCGGCGGTGTTCGGGCCGCGACCGACGGCGACCAGCAGCAGCTCGGCCTCGACCGTGTCGCCGCCCTGGATCGTCAGCTTGACGCCCTTGTCGGTCTTCTCGACCTTCTCGAACGGCTTGCCGACCTTGAAGTTGATCTTCCGCTTGCGGAACGCCCGCTCCAGCGCCTTCGACGACTCCTCGTCCTCGGCGGCGACCAGCCGGGGCAGCGCCTCGACGATGGTCACGTCGACGCCGAAGGACTTCCAGACGCTGGCGAACTCGACGCCGATGACGCCGCCGCCGAGCACGATCGCCGAGGCCGGGATCCGGTCCAGGGTGAGCGCGTGGTCGCTGGTGATGATCCGCTCGCCGTCGACCTCCAGGCCGGGCAGGCTCTTCGCGTACGAGCCGGAGGCCAGCACGATGTTGCGGCCGGTGTAGCGCTTGCCGTCGACCTCGACCACGTTCTTGCCGACCAGCTTGCCGTGGCCCTCGATGATGGTGATCGCCTTGTTGCTCTTGAGCATCCCCTGCAGGCCCTTGTACAGGCGGCCGATCACACCGTCCTTGTACGAGTTGACCGCAGTCATGTCGATGCCCACCAGCTCGGCCTTCACGCCGAACTGCTCGGACTCGCGGGTCTGGTCGGCGATCTCGGCGGCGTGCAGCAGCGCCTTGGTGGGGATGCACCCGTTGTGCAGGCAGGTGCCGCCGAGCTTGCCCTTCTCGACGAGCGCGACGGAGAGATCCAGCTGGGCGGCACGCAGCGCGGTCGCGTAGCCGCCGCTACCACCTCCGAGGATGACGATGTCGAAGGTCGTGTCGTTCGGCTCGCTCACATCCAACTCCCAGGTCGCGTCACTGCATCGGGGGTTACGGCGGGGTAACAGGTACACCCCACCTCGGTCATCTTGTCACCACCGGCGGCCGGGCGCGTACCGAGGTGCCCAACGACACGTCGGTGGCACGTACCCTTGGCATCGTCTTCGATGACGTCCGGGGGAGGAGTGGATCCGGTGGCGCTGTTCCGACGACGCAAGCGGGTGGCCGCGGTGAACCGCGATCGTGCCGCCGATCGCGCCGATCTGGACCATCTTGAGAACTTCGTCCGCACCCGGAAGGGCGTCGAGGCCTACCTGGAACCTCGGACGACCGTCACCGAGACCACCGTGATGCTGATCGCCGACGACGGCGAGTGGACCCGGCGGCGGGTCGGCAGCCCGGAGGACGCCCGGCGCTGGGCCCACAAGACCGCCATCCCGATCTACGACGTCCGGCTGATGGGCTACCCGCAGCGGATGCGCGACTTCAACGAGCGCCGCAAGCGCCGCCCCGAGCTGTTCTGAGGCGGCGCGCCGCCCCAGGCGTTAAGAGGGGCCCCCTGTTATGCGGAACGCGTTAACAGGGGGCCCCTCCTTACACCTCAGCCGTTGGCGGCGACGTCGTCCACCAGGTGGAGCAGCGTGCGGACCGGCACGCCGGTGCCGCCCTTGGTCCAGTAGCCGGTCGCCTCGCCCGAGTGGTAGCCCGGGCCGGCGATGTCGATGTGCGCCCACGCCACCTCGTCGGTGACGAACTCGCGCAGGAAGACCCCGCCCTGCAGCATGTGACCGGCCCGGTCCATGCCGGCGTTGACCTGGGAGATGTCCGCGACGTCCGACTCCATGCCCTTGCGCACCTCGTCCGGCAGCGGCATCGGCCAGGCCGGCTCGCCCGTCGCGTCGCCGGCCACCCGCACCCGCTCGCACAGCTCCGGCGAGCCCATCACGCCGGCGATCCGCTTGCCCAGCGCGATCACCTGGCCGCCGGTCAGCGTCGAGGTCTCGAACAGGTAGTCGGCGCCGTCCTCGCAGGCCCGCGCCATGGCGTCGGCCAGGATCATCCGGCCCTCGGCGTCGGTGTTGAGCACCTCCACCTTCTTGCCGTTGTACATGCTGATCACGTCGCCCGGCCGGTAGCTGGTGCCCGACGGCATGTTCTCCGCCATCGGCAGGTAGCCGGTCACGGCCACCGACGGCTTGAGCGCCGCCACCGCCAGCATCGTCGCGCCGACCGCCGCCGCGCCGGCCATGTCCGACTTCATCTCCCACATGCCCTGCGCCGGCTTGATCGAGATGCCGCCGGTGTCGAACGTGATGCCCTTGCCGACCAGCGCGACCCGCTTACCGTTGCCGCCACCGGCCGGCGTGTAGGTGAGCTTCACCAGCCGCGGCGGGGCCTCCGAGCCCTGACCGACGGCGAGGATGCCGCCGTAGCCGCCGGCGGCCAGCGCCGCCTCGTCGAGCACCTCGACCTCCAGGCCGGCCTCCCGGGCGGCGGACGCCACCGCGTCGGCGAACGCCGGCGGGCGCAGCTCGTTCGGGGCGGTGTTGACCCAGTCCCGGCTGGTCCGCACCGCGCCGGCCACCGCCTGCGCCCGGTCCACCTCGGCCCGGGCGGTCGCGTCCGCCGCGTCCGGCACCGCGACCAGCACCTCGGCCACCGGCTCGCGCCGGGCCGGCTGCGGCTTGGTCTTGTAGCCGGCGAACCGGTAGCCGCCCAGCAGCGCGCCCTCGGCGACCGCGCGCAGCGCGGCCGGGGCGTCGGCGTCGTCCGGCAGCGGCAGGGCGAGGGCGACCCGCGGCGCGCCGGCCAGCGCCCGCACCGCCGCGCCGGCGGCCCGGCGCAGCGACTCGGGGGCCGGAGCGGCGCCCGAGGGCTCCGCGCCGAGCCCGACGGCGACGACCACCGGGGCGGTCACCGTGCCCAGCGTGGCCAGCTTGATCATCTCGCCGGGGCCGCCGGTCGCGCCGAGCAGGGCGAGGGTCTCGGTCAGCTTTCCGTCGAACGCGGCGGCGATGCTCTCCGCGCCGCTGGCCAGCAGCAGGGCGTCGGCGGATGCGCCACCGCCCGGCTCGGTGGTCTGGCTGTGCACGCCGATCACGATCGCGTCGACGGCGAGTTCGGCGGGGTCGGTGTCGACCAGGCTGAGGGTGGTGCGGGGCGATGTCACGAAAGCTACTCCGGGCGGGCCGGGCCGGCCGCGTCGTCGCGTACCGGCGATGAAGGTCTCTCCGGCGGCAACCTACCCGCCGGAAGCGTGGCTGTCCCGCCGATGCGTGTCGACGGGATCCCGCCGATGCTAACCACCGCGGTCCCGGCCGGTAAGTTGCCACCCATGACCGAGGTGACCTCCGACGCCGCCGAGACCCGGCTGCGCCGCTCCCCGTTGCACGAGCGACACACCGCGCTCGGCGCGAAGTTCGCCCCCTTCGGCGGCTGGCAGATGCCGCTCGAGTACGCCGGCGGCGGCGTGCTCAAGGAGCACACGGCCGTGCGCGACGCCGTGGGCGTCTTCGACGTCTCGCACCTGGGCAAGATCCGGGTCACCGGCGCCGGCGCGGCCGACTTCGTCAACGCCTGCCTCAGCAACGACCTCGGCCGGATCCAGCCCGGCCAGGCGCAGTACACGCTCTGCTGCGACGACGCCACCGGTGGTGTGGTGGACGACATCATCGCCTACCTGCACGCCGACGACCACGTGTTCCTGGTGCCCAACGCGGCGAACACCGCCGAGGTGGCCCGCCGGTTGCGCGCCGTCGCGCCGGCCGGCGTGACCGTCGCCGACGAGCACGAGGCGTACGCGGTGCTCGCCGTGCAGGGGCCGGGCTCTGCGGAGCTGCTCGCCGGGCTCGGGCTGCCCACCGGGCACGACTACATGAGCTTCTCCACCGCCGGCCTGGCCGGCGTCGAGCTGACCGTCTGCCGCACCGGCTACACCGGCGAGCTGGGCTACGAGCTGGTGGTGCCCGCGGAGCACGCGGTGGCCGTCTGGGACGCGATCTTCGCCGCCGGCCCGGAGGTACGCGCCTGCGGCCTGGCCGCCCGGGACACGCTGCGCACCGAGATGGGCTACCCGCTGCACGGGCAGGACCTCTCCCTCGACATCACCCCGGTGCAGGGCCGCTCCGGTTGGGCGGTGGGCTGGGACAAGCCGGCGTTCTGGGGCCGCGACGCGCTGCGCGCCGAGAAGGCCGCCGGCCCGGCCCGTACGCTGCGCGGCCTCGCCGCCGTCGACCGGGCCATCCCGCGCCCCGGCATGGCGGTGTACGCCGGCGACCGGCAGGTCGGCGTGGTCACCAGCGGCACGTTCAGCCCGACGCTCAAGCACGGCGTCGCGCTGGCGCTGGTCGGCACCGACCCGAAGCTGCCCGACGGCGAGGAACTGGAGGTGGACATCCGGGGCCGCCGCGCCCGGATGCGCCTGACCCGGCCCCCCTTCGTCCAGCCCTCCGTGCGCTGAGCCGCCCGGGTCGGTCCTCGCGCAGGCGCTCGGGCTGTGCCGCCCGGGTCAGTCCTCGCGCAGGCGCTCGCCGGCGTCGAGGACGGCCTGGGTCCAGCCGCCCTCCAGCACGCCGGTGCCGTCCAGGATCGCCCAGTCGACCACGTCCGACGCCTCCACCACGACCGGGGAGCCGATCCGCACGCTCGGGTCGCTGGTGGCGTCGGTGGCGCTCGCGCCGACGATCCGCTCCGGGACGTCCCACGAGGTCACCCCGGCCCAGACGTACTCCGGGCCCTCGTCGGCGGGCAGACCGTACTTGACCACGAGCTGGCTCTCGTCCGGCAACCCGCCGGCCAGGAACCGGGCCCGGATGTCGCCGAGCGACTTGCGGGCGGTCGCCACCGCCCGGCTCATCGCGTCACCCGTGCGGGTGTAGCGGACGTCGGGCTGGATGCCGTTGAACAGCGTCGCGCAGGCGGCGGCGAAGTAGCGGCCGGGCGGTCCGGGATGCCCCGGCGGCGGGTTCAGGCTGAGGAACGAGTCGGCGTCCGGGTCGGTGGCCGGGTCCAGCTCCAGGCGCAGCAGCACCGGCGCCGTCGCGCCGTGCTGCTCCGGGTTGCCGTACGCGACCGCGATGTCGTGCCCGGTCACCGTGGCCAGCACCGGAAGCTGCACGAACGCCGGCACCTCCTCGCCGGCCAGGCCGTCGGTCCAGTCCCGCAGCAGCCGCCGGGCCGCCCCGGTCATCACCGCGCCCCAGGCCCGGGTGAGGTGGTCCGGCACGCCCTGCGCCTGCAACTCCAGCAGCCCGAACCGGCGCAGGCCCTTGGTGGTGAACCACAGCCCGTCGGCGTCCGAGGAGTAGGGCACCAGCACCCAGTCGACAAGCCGGATCCGGCCGTTCTCGTCCGGCAGCGAGCGCAGCGCGGCGGCCGGGTCGAGGAACTGGAGCCCGAACACGTCGACCACGTCCCCGCCGACCGTCTCGGCGACCGCCGCGGCGACCGCCCGGGCCGCCCACTCGTGCGCCGGCGGCCAGCCTGGCCGGTATTCGGCCTGCACCACCACGAGGTGGGTGGCGGCGGCGAGTCGGGCCAGTTGCTCCTCGGTCGCCCCGAACGCGGCGAGCAGGTCCGGCGGCAGCTCGGGGAACTCGTCCACGGTGCGGGTGTCCACGCTCATCAGCGGGCTGTCCAGCATCTGCGTGGCCAGCCCGTACACGGGCGCGGCCAGCCGGTCGGCCAGCCCCGCCACCGCCGTCTTCGGGCTGACCCGGGGCAGCCCCTCGATCGGCACCAGATAGGTCGCGTCGAGCGACTCCGGCACCGGTACGGGCAGGAAGTCGTCCGTGATCAGCATCCGTCCCCCTCGACCGCGCCGGCGCACTCACCCGAACGCTACCCGCCCGACCGGGTGGCGATCAGCCGGTCAGCACCAGTCCCAGGTAGGACAGCGTGGTGACGACCTCCACCAGGGCTCCGAGGACGTCGCCGGTGACGCCGCCGAACCGGCGTACCAGGTGCCGCAGCAGCCCGGCCGCGACGGCGAGGGAGGTGAGCACGGCGAGCGGCCCCTGCCACGGGCGGCCGGGCACCGCCGGCACGGCCAGCAGCGCCACGGCGACCGCGCCGAGGGCCAGGGCGGTCCGGCCCACCGTGCCGGCGACCAGCGCGCCCAGCCCGTCCGGCCGGGCCGCCGGCACGCCCCGGCGGCAGGCCACGCCGACGGCGAGCCGCCCGGCCGCGGTGGCCGCGACCACGGCGGCGAGCGCGGCCGGCGCGTCCCGCCCGGCCAGCTCCGCCAGCACGGCGGTCTGGAGCAGGAGGACGACCACCAGCGCGACCACCCCGAACGGACCGACGTCCGGCTGCTTCATGATCTCCAGCGCGGCCGGCCCCCGCCGGTAGGAGCCGAGCGCGTCCACGGTGTCGGCCAGCCCGTCCAGGTGCAGGCCCCGGGTGAGCAGCGCGCCCAGCGCGACAGTGACCCCGGCGGCGACAAGCGGCGGGGCGAGCGCGCCGAGGAGCAGCAGCGCCCCGCCGAGCACCGCGCCGAGCAGCGCGCCGACCGCCGGAGCCAGCGCCATCGCGGTGCCGGCGGCGTCGCGGTCGACCCGGCCGGCGCGGACCGGCGCGGTGGTGAACGTGGTCAGCGCCAGCCGGACGCCGTCGGCGAGCCGGGGCTCAGTCGGCACGGCGGCCGGGCGACACCGGCTCGTCGAACCCGGTGGTGGTCGGGCCGGGCCCGGCCGGCTCCGGCTCGGCGAAGTCCGGCTCGTCCTCGGCGCCGCCCAGCGACGGGTGCGTCGGCAGCGTCGCGGCGAGCGTGAGCGCCGAGCGCAGCAGCGGCAGGGCGGCCAGCGCGGTCGCGCCCTCGCCCAGGTCGAGGCGGAGGTCGAGCAGCGGCGTCAGGCCGAGCACGTCGGCGGCGAGCCGGACCCCGGGACGGCCGCCGTGGTCGGGCAGCAGGCACCAGTGCCGGGCCTGCCCGGCCAGGTCGCGGCTGACCATGCCGGCGGCGGTGCCGACCGGGCCGTCCAACAGCACCGGGACCCGCCGGGCGGTGGCCCCGAGCAGCACGCCGGTGGCCGTCGCGATGTCACCGCCGCCCAGCTCGGCCAGGATGTCCTTGGCCTCGCGGGGGGAACGCCGGGTGCGGTGCAGCGCGTCCCGCACGGCCGCGCAGCGGACCATCCAGGCGTTGTCGTCGATCTCGCCCTGCTCGGTCACCACCCGGCCGAGCACAGTGGGCGGTTCCGCGCCGGCGGTGGCCGCCAGCACCGCCGCGGCGGCGGCCTCGGCGCCGGCCCCGCAGGACGCCAGCACCAGCAGTTGTACGCCCGCGTCGGCGGCCTGCTCGGCCAGCCGCCAGCCGTAGCGCAGCGCCGACTCGACCTGGTCGGCGTCCAGCGCCGGCCCGTCCTCGAACGGCGCCGAGGCGGGCGCCTCGACGACCTGGAGGCTCGCGCCGTTCTCGGCGGCCAGCCGGGCCAGCGCGCCCCGGCCGGCGCGGGCCTGCCGGGCGCGGCGGGCCGACTCGCCGGGCACCGCGCCGGCGGACGCCCCGCCGTCGTGGTCGCCGTGCACCAGCAGCACCCGGACCGACTCCCACGGGCGGGGCGTCGAGGTGCCCTGGGTGGCCGCGGCGAAGCCGATCACCTGCTCCAGCACGCCGAGGCCGGCGCCGGGGAGGTCCAGGGTGGCGAGCCGGTCGACCGCCTGCGGACCGGTGTAGTCGTCAGGCATCGGCAGTTCCATGCCGGGCTGGATGACCAGGCCGGTGGCGATCATCGGCAGGGCCATGGTGGGCGCCGCCCAGTCCCCGCCGCCGGCCGTTCCGCCGCCCGGCGCGGCCGGCGGCGGCGTCGCGGCGGGGGTGAGCACCTCCGGCAGCGGCGCGTCCGGCGCGACGCTTCCCGGCCGACGCCCGGTGGACGTGGTCGACCGGTCCGTCCCGGCCCACGCCGGCGTGCCGGCCCGGTCGAGGTCGGCCGGCATGCCGTGGTCCGGCTGCGGGACGGCGTGGCCTGGCTGCGCCGCGGCGTGGGCGGGAGGTGCGGCGTGGCCCGGCTGCGCCGGCGCGGCGGTGGGCTTGAGCCAGGCGGTCTGCCCGGCGACCACGAGCACGACCGCGTCGCAGGCGTCGGCCACCGCGCGGTTTGTCGCGCCCAGCGCGTCGGTGAACGCCCGGCCCAGCGGCGTGGTGGGTACCAGAGACAGCCCGACCTCGGGGCTGACCAGCACCAGCCGCGCCTCGCTGGCCCGCACCGCCGAGGCCAGCTCGGCGATGGTGGCGGTGTCGTCGGCCGGCTGGTGGGTGGGGTCGAGCAGCACCGTCACCCAGCCGCCCAGGTCGTCCACGAGCAGCGTGTCGTGCGGGCCGGCGGCGGTGATCACCTCGGCCAGCCGGCCCGGGTCCGTCGCCGTCTCCTCGGTGGTCCAGCTCCCCGGCCGTCGGGCCCGGTGCGTGGCGAGGCGGGCCGCCCACTCGGTGTCGTCCGGATCACCGGCGGGGGCGGTGGCCACGTAGCGGACCATGGGTGCGTCGGCGACCAGCGACTCGGCGAACCCGGACTTGCCGGAGCGGATACCGCCGAGCACCAGGAGGGTGTGCCACCCGTCAACGGACATGCCCGTACCTTAGTTCGCCCCCTCCCACCCCGCCCTCCCACCCACCCGCCCCCGCGGAGCACCACGTCGACGTCAGCGCCGCGACACCGCACCGGCCGTGATCGGCATGATCCATGTGGCGGCGGGCCGTCGTCCGGCGGGCCGACTAGGCTTGCGAGGGTTTCCGGCCCTGCGGGGCGACGGCGGCGAGGGGAGACGCGGCATGGCGTGGAGCTGGCGGTACGAGGGCACGAACGGCGACGCGGTCGACGGGCCGGGTGAGTCGTTCCCGAGTCAGGCGGACGCCGAGTCGTGGATCGGCCAGGCCTGGCGCGAGCTCGCGACGTCCGGCGTCACCTCCGTCGCCCTGGTCGAGGACGACCGGGTGGAATACCGGATGAGCCTGCTGCCCCCGGCCGAATGACAGGCTACGACCGCCCGGGCGACCCGCTGGTCCTCGGCGTGCCCCGGGCGGCGTTCCGGCCGAGCCCGATCTTCCTGGCCCTGGTCGCGCTCTTCGTGGCCGGCGGCGCGATGACCTGGAACGGGTTCGGCAACGTCCGGTTCGACGTGTTCCTGTTCGTGGTCTCCGGCTGGCTCGTGTCGCTGTGCCTGCACGAGTACGCGCACGCCGTGGTGGCCTACCGGGCCGGCGACCGGGACATCGCCCACCGCGGCTACCTGACGCTCAACCCGCTGAAGTACACCAGCCCGCTGCTGTCGATCGTGCTGCCGGTGGTCGTGGTGCTGCTCGGCGGCATCGGCCTGCCCGGCGGCGCGGTCTGGGTGGACCGGCACGCCATCCCGGGCCGGCTGCGGCACACCCTGGTCAGCCTCGCCGGGCCGGCCACCAACGTGCTGTTCACCCTGCTGCTGGTGGCGGCCGTGACCTGGGGGCCGGCGCTGGGCGGCCCGCTGGAGTTCTGGGCCGGCGTCGGCCTGCTCGCGTTCCTCCAGCTCATGGCGAGCGTGCTCAACCTGCTGCCGGTGCCCGGGCTGGACGGCGGCAACATGATCCAGCCCTGGCTGAGCCCCGCCTACCGGCGGATGTACGACCTGTTCGCCCCGTACGGATTCATCCTGCTCTTCGCGTTGCTGTGGAGCCCGCAGATCGGCGGCGCGTTCTTCGGCGGGGTCTTCGCGGTCGGCGACGCGCTCGGCCTGCCGCCCGACCTCTACCGCTACGGGCTCTACCTGATCCGCTTCTGGCAGGGCTGACCCGGGTCGTCCCCGGGCCGGCGTCGCGCCGGCCCGGGGACGACGGGCGTCACGGACGCTGCGCCGGGCTCTCGGTCTTCGCCGGGTCCCGCTCGGTGACCGGCTCGACGATCTCGTCGATCGCCTTGAGCAGGCCGGCGTCGAGCTTCACGCCCGCCGCCTTCACGTTGTCGTGCACCTGCTCGGGCCGGGACGCGCCGACGATCGCGGAGGCGACGTTGGGGTTCTGCAGCACCCAGGCGACGGCGAGCTGCGGCATGGTCAGCCCGGCCTGCTCGGCGATCGGCTTGAGCTGCTGCACCCGGGTGAGCACGTCGTCGGTGAGCCAGCGGGCGATGAAGTCCGCGCCGGACTTCTCGTCGGTGGCGCGGGAGCCGGCCGGCGGCGGCTGGCCCGGCAGGTACTTCCCGGAGAGCACGCCCTGCGCCATCGGCGACCAGACGATCTGGCCGACGCCCAGCTCCTCGCTGGCCGGCATCACCTCGGTCTCGATGACCCGCCACAGCATCGAATACTGCGGCTGGTTGGAGATCAGCGGGATGCGCAGCTCACGGGCGAGCGTGTGCGCCTCACGGAGCTGCGAGGCGGTCCACTCGGACACGCCGATGTAGTGCGCCTTGCCCGAGTGGACGACGTCGGCGAACGCCTCCATCGTCTCCTCCAGCGGCGTGCTGACGTCGTAGCGGTGCGCCTGGTAGAGGTCGACGTGGTCGGTCTGCAGGCGGCGCAGCGAGCCGTCGATCGACTCCATGATGTGCTTGCGGGACAGGCCACGGTCGTTGCGGCCCGGCCCGGTCGGCCAGTACACCTTGGTGAAGATCTCCAGCCCCTCGCGGCGTTCGCCCTTGAGCGCCCGGCCGAGCACCGACTCGGCGCGGGTGCCGGCGTAGACGTCCGCGGTGTCGAACGTGGTGATGCCGCTGTCGAGGGCGGCCCGGACGCACGCGACCGCGGCCTCCTCCTCGACCTGCGAGCCGTGGGTGATCCAGTTGCCGTACGAGATCTCACTGACCATCAGGCCGGAGCGGCCCAGGTGTCGGAATTCCATTCCCCGACCCTAGCCCCGCGCACCGCGGAGCACCCGCCGTGACGTGCCGGCCTCAGAGCACCGGGCTGGTGTCGGCGAGCAGCCGGTCGATCTCCGCGGCCACCGCGTCACGGTTCGGGTGCACCGGGTCGATCAGCGGCTCGCCGCGCCGGTCCAGCGCCCCCCAGCGGCCCGTCTCGGTGGTCACCAGGAACGCCACCGGGTGGATCACCAGCGTCGGGTACGCCGGCGCGACCACCACCCGCCCGCCGCGGTCCACCACCCCACGGCGGCCGGCCAGCTCCACCACGGCCAGCCCGTCGGCGGTGAACCCGTCCAGGTGTCGGCCGTCGGCCAGGGGCGCGCCGAGCCGGTGGTAGCGGGTCGGCACCACCACCGCGCCGGCGCGGTCCACCGCACCCCAGCCGCCGTTCTGCCGCACCGCCGCCAGGCCGTTGCGGAACGGCCGGACCTCCTCGTACCCGGGCGGGATCTTCACGATGTTCATCCGGTCGACGGCCATCCACCGGCCCTTGCCGTCCATGGACACCCAGGACAGCCCCTCGGCGAAGGCGCCCACCGCCCGGTAGCCGTTGTTCGCCTCGATCAACGCCGCGCCGGTGGTGTCGATGAGCGCCCAGCGGGACGCCTCGGGCATGCGCACCCAGGCCAGTCCCTCGTGGAACGGCTGCGCCTCGGCGTACCGGTGCGCGATGACCATCTCGCCGTCGGCGTCCGCGTACCCCCAGAGCTGCTGCTCGTCGTCGAACGTCGCCGCCGGGTGGCGCGGGGTGCCGAGCACCTCCTCCCGCGCACGGGGCGCCGGACCGAAGCCGGCCTCGGCCGCCCGCCCGGCGACCGCGTCCAGCGCCACCTCGGTCCGCGCGGTCAACGCCGCGTCCCCGCCCCGGCGCAGGTCCAGCGCCCGCTCGAAGTGCCCGCACGCCTCGGTCAGCCGGCCCTGGTCATAGCAGGAGCGTCCGGCGTGCTCGTGCAGCAACGCGCGCAGCCGGTCGGGCAGCTCCGGCGAGTTCGCCTCGGCGAAGAGCCGGTCGGCCTCCGCGTGCTCACCCCGCCAGCGCAGCACCTCGGCGAGGCGCGCGCGGGCCAGCGAGGTCCGCCGCAACTCGCCGGTGGCCTCCGCGTACGTGACGGCCAGCCGACCGTCGGCGACCGCGTCGTCCAGGTCGCCGAGGATCCGGGACGCCACCGACCGTAGGCTGAGCAGCCGGGCCCGGCTGCGATTGTCCAGCGCGCTGCCCAGCTTGCCGAAGAGTCCGTCGCGGATCGGGCGCAGCAGCGCCGGGTCGGGCGCCTCCTCGCGCAGCGTCGCCGGGTCCAGCCGCCACTCGATCGCGGCCAGCGCCTGTTCCGGGTCGACCGGACGCGCCGGCTCGTCGTCCGCCACCTCCGCCCGGCCGTCGCCCTCCGCCTCCGACTCCGGGGTACGCGTGCCCGCCGCCCCGCCGCCTTCGGCGTCACCGGTCGTGTCCGCGGCCGACGCTCCGCCCGGCGGCTCGGTGTCGACCCGCCCGCCGGCGTCCGCGTCCGCTGCTGCGGGGGCGGCACGGTCATCCGCACGAAATTCGATCTGCTCCGGCTTCGCCGAATCATCTTCGACGCGGTGCGTGCTCGCGCCGGCCGTTTCCTCGTCGGTCCCGCTCGCCTCGGCGGGCGTGACGTCGTTGGCGTCCAGCCCGGTCGGGCCGGTCTCCGTCACCGCTGGGCCGGCGTCTGTGCGCGCCGCGTGGGCCTCGGTGCCTGCCGGGCCGGCCCGATCCGGTCGGGTGGGCACGGTGGTCGTCGCGTCGGCCCGGTCGGCCGTCGTGCCGGTGCGCTCGGTTTCGCCGGGCGGCAGGTCGGTCGCGCCGGCGTCGGTCGATGTCGGGTCGGGCGGCAGGTCGGTCGCGACGGCGTCGGTCGATGTCGGGCCGGCCGGGACGTCGGTCGGCGCGACGGCGTCGGTCCTCGGTGCCGGTTCCGACCGGTCGAGGTCGGGACGGCTGCCGGGTGCCGCCGCCTGCGTGGTGGGGGACGGTGTCGCGTCCGTGCGCGTGGTGGGGGAGGCGTCCGCGCTCGTGGGGGTGGTGTGAGGCGGCTCCTCGGGCACACGCGCGGGCGCTGTCGCCGTGTCCTCCGTGGCCGGAAGCGTCGGGACCACGGGCGCGTCGTCGCCGGTCTCCGGGCCGGTGCCGCGGATCGGCGCGTCCTCGGCGGCCGCGTGGGTCGTCTCGTCGCCTGTCGACGTGTCGGACGGTGGCTGGGGCGCCGGCCCGCCGGTGGGCAGCGGGCGCGGCGGCGTGTCGTCCGTGGCGGCCGTCGGCACGGTTGTCCGGGACTCGGCCGGCGGGCGGGCGGTCGGCACCGCGACCCCGGCCGCCGCGACGACGGATGCCGGTGGGCCGACCTCTCCGCCGCGCACCGGGGCATCCGCGTTGCCCCCGCGCTGCCCGGGCGTGGAGCCCGGCCCGTCGACTCCCGGCGCTGCGGTGGCGACCTCCGGCCGCGCGGCGGCTCCGGACGGGTCCGTGGGCGCGGGTTGCTCACTGGCTGCCGGGCGCTCCGAGGCTGCCGGGCGGTCCGAGGCTGCCGGGCGGTCCGAGGGCGCCGGGCGATCCGCGCGGTCGGCGGGATCCGTCGTGGTGACGTGGTCCACGGTGAGGTCGGCCGCGTCATCCGCGTCATCAGGTTCGTGGCGACGCTCGACGGACTGCTCCGGCTCGTCGGAGACACCCGGGTCGGCCGTGCCGGGCCCGACCGGTGTGCGGAGATCGACCGGGGCGACCGCAGGGGTCGACGCGACGGCCGCGTCCCCGGCATCCGGCCGCGCCGTGTCGGCATCCTGCGCGGGTGACGTCGCCGGTCGGCTCGGCCGGAACCATGCCTCCACGCCGGAGTCGGTCGCCTGAGGCTCCGGTCGTTGCTCGTCCACCTGCCGCGCACCGGTTCCGACCGGCGGTGTCGGCGCGACCGGTGGTGTCGGCCCGACCGGCGGTGTCGGCGCGACCGGCGGGGCCGGCTGGGCCGGGGAAGCTGGCTGGGTCTCCTGCGCCGGCCTGACCGGCTGGGCGGGTGTGACCGGCTGAGCGGGAGTGACCGGCTGAGCCGGCGAGGCGGGCTGAGCCGGCGTGACCGATGGAGCCGGTTGCGTCGACTGAACCGGAGCTGCCGGGGCTGCCGACCGGGCCGGCGTGACCGGCGGCGCCGAGTGGGCGGGCGGAGCCGGCGTGACCGGCGGCGCCGGCCGAGTCGGCGCGGCCGGCGGAGTCGAGGGGGCGTGCGGCGTGGCGGGGGCCGGCGGGGGAGGCGCGGCGTGCGGCGGCCGGACCTCCGGGGGGCCGGTACGGGTGGGCTGGACCGGGGCTCGCTCGGGTGTCCGGGCCGGGGCGGGGCCGGGGTACGCGGGCGGTGCTGGACGGCGGACCTCGTCGTGCCGGTCCGACGCCGGGGACAGCGGCCGTCGTGGCTCGTCCGGTCGGGTCGCCGGCACGGGTGGGGTCGGCACGTCGTCGCGACGGTCGCGCTTGTGCTGGTCAGGTCGGGCCGACCACTGCTCCGGACGGGGCCGGTACTCGGGGGGCGCCGTGGAGTCCACCCGACGCAGGTCGGGCTCGGGCTGCCGCCGGCCGGCTTCCGGACGAGCGCCGGTCGGGGGCGGCCGGCCGTCCGTCGACTCGGGGCGCGTGCCGGCCTGCTCGGGGCGGGCGACGGTGTGCTCCGGACGTGCGCCGGCGCTGTCGGGGCGTGGGGCGACGTGGTCGGGGCGGGTGACCGGCGGCCGGGCTTCCCGCGGTTCCGGGCGTACCCGGCCGACGTCGTTCCGGTCCGGACGGTGAGCGGCGGGGCGTGCGGCATCGGTCGGCTGGGCCGGGTGGCCGTCGGCGACCGGACGATGGCGCTCGTCGGGCCGGTACGCGGCCGGCTCGGTGCGGGGCCGCCGCTCGATCACCGGCCACTCGCCCTGCGGCGGGTAGGCGCGGTCGCGCGTACCGTCCCACCGCTGGTCGGCGGGGCGTGGGGCGCCGTACCTGTCGGTTTCCGCGCGCTGCGGCGCGCGGCCGTGCCCGGGTGCCGGTCGCTGGGTGTCGGCGGACGCGGCGGCCTCACGGCGCGGTGCGCCGTCGTCCCATCGGCCGGCGGACGGCTCGCGCCGGTCGGCGTGCGGACGCGGGGCCGGCTCGCGCCAGCCGTCCCGGCGCGGCTCGCCGCGGGCGGCCCAGCCGCGTTCCGCCGGGGTGCCGTCCTGGTCGCGCCGGTCGGTCGGCCGTCCGAGGTGGTGCCACTCCGGGTGGCCGTCGGGCTCGGGGTCCTGCCAGCTGTCGACGTAGGGGCCGTGCGGCTCGTCCGGGATGAGCCGGCGACGGTCGTCGGGGGGTGGCGGTTCGCGTCGAGCACGCCGATCGTCAGGCGGGGGGCTCCACTGGACGCGGGAGGCGGCGTCGCGCCCGTTCGACGCGGCGGGACGGTCGTCCGCCGGCCGGCGGCGCTCGGACCAGCCCGGGGCCCGGCGTGGGATCTCGTTCGGCTCCGGCGCCCAGCCCGGCTCGATCGGCGCCGGCCGGTGGGACGCCGCCTGGGGCCGCGTCCACCGCTCGTCGGACCGCTCCGGCGGGGCCTCGTGGTCGCGTGGGTGCCGGTCGTCCGTGCCGGGGCCGTCCGGGTGCCGGCGTCGCTCGCCCGGCGCCGCGCCCACCGGGCGCGGCCCGCGCCGCCCGTCCGGAGCGGCCGGGCTGATCGGGTACGTCTCCGGGCCGGCGGGACTGACCGGATGAGCGCCGCGCGGACCGGCGGGGCTGACCGGGTACGTGCCGCGCGGGCTCGCCGGGCTGACCGGGTACGCGCCGCGCGGGCTCGCCGGGCTGACCGGGTACGTGCCGGTGTCGGCGGCCGGGCTGACCGGGTAGGCGTCGTCAGGCGCGGGGCTGACCGGGCGTACCTCGGCGCGTCCGACGACGGCCCGGCGGCGCGGCGGGGGTGTCAGGTGTTCCAGGCCGATGTCGCCCGGGTAGCGCTGGCCGGGAAACTGCGGCTCCCACTCGTGGGTGGGCGCGAGGGCCCAGGCCGGTTCCGCCGGCTCGCGCCAGCTGCCCCAGCCACTCATCGGCAGCCCCTCCCGCCGGTCGCGCGGCGCGGCCCCGGAACCGGCTCGCGTCGCTCGCTCACGGCGGTGTCACCTCGTTGGAAATTGTCGCGCTGGGGCGCCGGACGTGCCGGTAGAGTCGCCCGGTCCAGCACGTCTGGCTGCGGAAGGAGGGTAACGGCGTGGGCTCGGTCACCGCCACTGTGGCATCACCCACGCACGCACACGTTACCCCATGGTTTCGGACATTCGGCGCGATCGTGGCGGCGGGCTTCCGCCGGCACGCGACCTACCGCCAGGCGGCCGTGGCCGGCGTCGTGACCAACACCGTGTTCGGCTTCCTGCGCTGCTACATCTTCCTCGCCGCCACCGGCGCGGCCGGCACGGTGGCCGGCTACGACCGGGCCCAGCTCGGCACGTTCGTCTGGGCCGGGCAGGGGTTGCTGGCGGTCATCGCGATCTGGGGCTGGACCGACCTGGCCGACCGGATCCGCTCCGGCGAGGTGGCCGCCGACCTGTTGCGGCCGGTGCACCCGGTCACCAGCTACCTCGCCGTCGACCTGGGCCGGGCCGGGTTCGCCGCGCTCGCCCGGCTGGTGCCGCCGCTGGTGGTCGGCCCGCTCTTCTTCGCCGTGCACGTGCCCCGGCACTGGGCCACCGTCCCGCTGTTCCTGCTCTCCGCGCTGCTCGCGGTGGTGGTCTGTTTCGGCTGCCGCTACCTGGTCAACGCGACCGCCTACTGGTTGCAGGACGTCCGGGGGCCGATGATCCTCTGGACGCTGGGGTCGGGCGTGCTGGCCGGGCTCTACTTCCCGCTCGGCTTCCTGCCCGGGTGGCTGGAGGCGATCCTGCGCTACGCCACCCCGTTCCCCAGCATCCTCCAGGTGCCACTGGACGTGCTGGTGGAGCGGGAGCCGATGGCGACCGGCGCCGGCCTGGTCGGGTTGCAGTTCGGCTGGGTGGTGCTGCTGCTGGCGCTCTGCCGGCTGGTGCAGCGTCGCGCCGAGCGCCGGCTGGTGGTGCAGGGTGGCTGAGCACGACAGTGCGCCCAGGGTGGCTGGGCACGGGGGTGCGCTGCGGGCGTACCGGTCGTTGCTCGGGGCGCAGGCGCGTTCCCAGGCGGCCTACCGCACGTCGTTCGTGGTCGACCTGGTCGGCAACCTGGGCGCGACCGTGTTCGACGTGGTCACCGTCCTGGTGATCTTCGGCGTGACCCGTGAGCTGGGCGGCTTCACGCTGCGCGAGACGCTCGTCGTGGTCGGGTTGTCGACGTGCGGGTTCGCCGCTGCCGACCTGCTGGTCGGCAACATCGAGCGGCTGCCCCGCTACGTCCGCACCGGCCTCTTCGACGCGGTGCTGGTCCGCCCGCTCGCCGCGCTGCCCCAACTGCTGCTGATGGACCTGCCGCTGCGCAAGGTGTCCCGGGCGGTGTTCGGGCTGGCCGTGCTGGTGTTCGCGCTCGCCTCGGCCGGGGTCGCCTGGACCCCGGGTCGGGTGGCGCTGGCCGTGGTCGCCCCGCCGGCCGCGGTGGTCTTCTTCGCCTCGGTCTTCGTCACCACCGCCACGGTGTCGTTCTACTGGGTCGACTCGGGCGAGCTGGCCAACTCGGTCACCTACGGCGGGCGCGACTTCACCGCGTACCCGATCACCGTCTACGGCGGCTGGTTCCGCGCGCTGTTCGCGTACGGGATGGGGTTCGCGTTCGTGAGCTACCACCCGGCGCTGGCGCTGCTGGGTCGCGCCGACCCGCTCGGCCTGCCGTCCTGGGTGGGCTGGGCCTCGCCGGGCGTCGCGGTGGTCGCGGCCGCGGTCGCCGCCGTCGCCTGGCGGGTCGGCATCCGTCACTACCGGAGTACGGGGTCATGAGCGTCATCGAGATGGACGGCCTGCGCAAGGAGTTCACGGTCCGGGTCCGGGCCGGGCGGCTGCGCCGGGAGAAGCGGACGGTCACCGCGGTCGACGGTGTCGACCTGCGGGTGGAACGCGGCGAGATGCTCGGCTACATCGGCCCGAACGGCGCCGGGAAGTCGACCACGTTGAAGATGCTCACCGGCGTGCTGACCCCGACCGCCGGCCGGGCGCGGGTGTGCGGGCTGCGGCCGGTGGCCGACCGGACCCGGCTGGCGCTGCGCGTCGGCGTGGTCTTCGGGCAGCGGTCCCAGCTCTGGTGGGACCTGCCGCTGCGGGACTCGTTCGACCTGCTGCGGCACGTCTACCGGGTGCCGGCCGGCGAGCACGCCGCCCGGTTGACCCGCTGCCGGGGCCTGCTCGACCTGGACGAGTTCCTGGACACCCCGGTCCGGCAGCTCTCCCTCGGGCAGCGGATGCGCGGCGAGCTGACCGCCGCGCTGCTGCACGGCCCGGAGGTGCTGTTCCTGGACGAGCCGACCATCGGGCTGGACGTGGTCAGCAAGCAGGCGGTCCGGGGCTTCCTGGCCGAGCTGGGCCGGGCCGGCGACACCACGCTCGTGCTCACCACGCACGACCTGGCCGACATCGAACGGCTCTGCCGGCGGCTGGTGGTCATCGACCACGGGCGGGTGGTGCACGACGGTTCGATCGCCGAGCTGCACCAGCGGTACGGGTCGCGCCGGATGGTGGTCGCCGAGCTGGACGCCGCGCTGGCCGAGCCGCCGGCACTGCCCGGCGCGCCGCTGCACCGGGTGGAGGCGGACGGGCGGCGGCTGGTGTTCGCGCTGGAGTCGGCGAGCGTCGCCGAGGTGGTGGCCGGGCTGGCCGGGCTGGCCACGCTGCGCGACGTCTCGATCGTGGAGCCGGACATCGAGGAGGTCGTCGCCCGCCTCTACCAGAGCGAAAGGAAGGGCCCCCTCCTAACGCCTGGCGTATAGGAAGGGGCCCCGCTCAACAACTCAGACCTTCTCGCCGATGGCGACCCGGGGCGCGGGGGCGCGCATCTTGCGGAACGTGATCGAGCGCATGATCGCGTAGAAGTAGAGCGAACCGAGCTTCTCGGTGCTCTTCGGGAAGCGCGCCCGGACCAGCTTCTTGATCTTCCGGCTGATCAGCACCGAGTCGACGAGCACGCCGAGGGCCAGCGCGCCCCAGAGCACGTTCGACAGCAGCCGCACGATCGGCGGCATGGCCTGGTTGGAGCCGACCAGCACGATCAGCGCGCCGCCGAAGAACCAGGTGCCGATCGTCCGCCGGGAGTCGACCACGTTGCGGGCCAGCAGCCGCTCCGGCCCCCGGTCCCGCGGGCCGCCCTCGCGGCGGAACTCGGAGGCCGCCTCGGCGCGCGCCGTGCGGCGCTGCTCCCGGGCCTCCTCCTTGGTCAGCGCGCGGGCCGGCGCGGTCGGCCGGCGACCGGCGGCCGGACGCTTCGGGGTGGTCACCCCGAGCTCCTTCTTGCTCGGCGTGTAGCCCCGGGGGCGGGCGGCGGAGGACTCCTCGTCGGTCGTCACCGTGGTGACGGAATCCTCGACGAGGTCGGCGGGCTTGCGGCGAAACAGCGACGGCACGTCGGCAAGGGTAGCCAAACGCGCGAGCCCGGCGCACATCGCGGTGCGCCGGGCTCGGAGAACGGTGGGTCAGGGGCGCTCGACGTGCGCGCCGAGGTCCGCCAGCTTCGCCTCGAAGTCCTCGTAGCCGCGGTTGATCAGGTCCACGCCGTACACCCGGGAGGTGCCCTCGGCGGCGAGCGCCGCGATGAGGTGGCTGAACCCGGCCCGCAGGTCCGGGATGACCAGGTCGGCAGCGTGCAGCTTGCTCGGGCCGGCGATCACCGCCGAGTGCTTGAAGTTGCGCCGGCCGAAGCGGCACGGGGTGCCACCGAGGCAGTCCCGGTAGACCTGGATGTTGGCGCCCATCGTGTTCAGCGCCTCGGTGTAGCCGAGCCGCTGCTCGTAGACCGTCTCGTGGACGATCGACAGACCCCGGGCCTGGGTGAGCGCGACCACCAGCGGCTGCTGCCAGTCGGTCATGAAGCCGGGGTGCACGTCGGTCTCCAACGCCACCGCGTTCAGCTCGCCGCCCGGGTGCCAGAACCGGATGCCGCCCTCCTGGCCCGGGTCGCCGAGCTTCGGCGGGCGGGCGTCGGTGACCTCGTACTCGCCGCCGACGGAGCGGAAGATGTTGAGGAACGTCATCATGTCGGCCTGCTGCGCGCCGAGCACCTCGACGTGACCACGGGTGGCCAGCGCGGCCGCCGCCCAGCTCGCCGCCTCGATCCGGTCCGGGATCGGCCGGTGGGTGTAGCCGTGCAGCTTCTTGACGCCCTGGATCTCGATCACCCGGTCGGTGTGGACCTTGATGATCGCGCCCATCTTCTGCAGGATGCAGATCAGGTCGATGATCTCCGGCTCGACGGCCGCGTTGCGCAGCTCGGTGACGCCCTCGGCCATCACGGCGGTGAGCAGCACCTGCTCGGTCGCGCCGACGCTCGGGTAGGGCAGCGCGAACTTCGTGCCGTGCAGCCCGTTCGGGGCCGACAGGTGCAGGCCCTCGGGGGTCTTGTCGACCGTCGCGCCGAACTCGCGCAGCGCCTGCAGGTGGAAGTCGATCGGGCGGGGGCCGATGTGGCAGCCGCCCAGGTCGGGGATGAACGCGTGGCCGAGCCGGTGCAGCAGCGGACCGCAGAACAGGATCGGGATCCGGCTGGACCCGGCGTGCACGTTGATCTGGTCGGTGCTGGCGCTCTCGACGTTGGACGGGTCGAAGACCAGCTCGCCGTCCTCGCCGCCGTCGGTCACCTTCACCCCGTGCAGGCCGAGCAGCCCGCGGACCACCTCGACGTCACGGATCCGTGGCACGTCGAACAGCCGGCTGGGTGTGTCGCCGAGCAGGGCGGCGACCATCGCCTTGGACACGAGGTTCTTCGCGCCGCGCACGCGGATCCGCCCTTCGAGCGGAGTGCCTCCGTGTACGACCAGGACGTCGTCGGTCAACGCAACCTCCAGCGCGTTGGGTGTTGCCGTGTAGGTGTGGGCTCGCGACTCGTCATCGCTACCCGGATCGCGGCCGTCGGAAAACCGGCCCGCGTGTGTCGTCGCCCCGGCAGCATAGCCCTCCGTGACGAGAATGGAATCGGTCACATCACCAGCCAGGGCACGAACCGGGGATTCGGTGCGTTTCCGTGCCAGGTAGGTGACCGACCGTGATCAAGCTCCGGGCAGGGCGAGCATCTGGTCCAGCGCGGCCCGGGCGTGTCCGGCGGTGTCCGGATCCACCGTGATCTGGTTGACCACCCGCCCGGCGACCAGCTCCTCCAGCGCCCAGACCAGGTGCGGCAGGTCGATCCGGTTCATCGTCGAGCAGTAGCAGACCGCCCGGTCGAGGAACATGATCTGCTTGTCCGGGTGGGCCAGCGCGAGCCGGCGTACCAGATTCAGCTCGGTGCCCACCGCCCACGCCGAGCCGGCCGGCGCCGCCTCGATCGTCTTGATGATGAACTCGGTGGAGCCCACCTGGTCGGCGGCGGTGACCACCTCGTGGCGGCACTCCGGGTGCACCAGCACGTTGACGCCGGGCACCCGGGCCCGCACGTCGTTCACGCTCTCCAGCGTGAAGCGGCCGTGCACCGAGCAGTGCCCGCGCCACAGGATCATCTTCGCGTCGCGGAGCTGCTCGGCGGTGAGCCCGCCGTTCGGCTTGTGCGGGTCCCACAGCACGCAGTCGTCGAGCGAGAAGCCCATCTCCAGCACCGCGGTGTTGCGACCCAGGTGCTGGTCGGGCAGGAACAGCACCTTGCGGCCCTGCTCGAACGCCCAGTCCAGGGCGCGCTTGGCGTTGGACGAGGTGCAGACCACGCCGCCGTGGCGGCCGACGAAACCCTTGATGTCGGCGGACGAGTTCATGTAGGTCACCGGGACCGTGTCCGCCGCGACACCCGAGTCGGTCAACGCGTCCCAGGCGGCCTCGACCTGCGACAGCACCGCCATGTCGGCCATCGAGCAGCCGGCCGCCAGGTCCGGCAGGATCACCTTCTGCGCGTCGGTGGTGAGGATGTCCGCGCTCTCGGCCATGAAGTGCACGCCGCAGAAGACGATGTACTCCGCGTCCGGGCGGGCCGCCGCCTCCCGGGCCAGCTTGAACGAGTCGCCTGTCACGTCGGCGAACTGGATCACCTCGTCGCGCTGGTAGTGGTGGCCCAGCACGAACACCTTCGTGCCGAGCGCGGCCTTCGCCGCGGCCGCGCGGGCCACCAGATCGGGGTCGCTGGGCGCGGGGAGGTCACCCGGACACTCCACGCCACGCTCGGTGGCGGGGTCGCTGCCGCGGCCGAGGAGCAGCAGCGCGGTGGCGGTGTTGGAGGGCTCAACCCAGGTCGAAGTCACGCCCCCATGGTCCCACAGCCCGGCCGCCGCGCAGCCGCCCACGATGTGGCCTGCCACACTGCTGCGCATGCGCGTGCTGCTCTGCCCGGACAAGTTCGCCGGCACCCTGCCGGCCCCCGAGGTGGCCGCCGCGGTCGCCGACGGTTGGCGGACCGTCGCGCCTGGCGACGACCTGCTGCTGAAGCCGCTCGCCGACGGCGGACCGGGCTTCGTGGCGGTGCTCGCCGAGGCGCTCGGCGGACGACGGCTGCCGGTGCCCACCGTCGACCCGCTCGGCCGTCCGGCCGCCGGTGAGATCCTGCTCACCGACGACGGCGTGGCCTACCTGGAGAGCGCCCAGGCGTGCGGCCTGCACCTGCTCTCCGCCGCCGAACGCGACCCGAAGGCCACCACCTCGTACGGGCTGGGGCTGCTGGTCGCCGCCGCGGTCGAGGCGGGCGCCCGGACCGTGGTGATCGGGCTGGGCGGCTCGGCCACCAACGACGGCGGCGCCGGCATGCTGGTCCCGCTCGGCGTCACCGGCCTCGACGCCGGCGACCGGGCCCTGCCGTACGGCGGCGCGGCGCTGGCCGGCGTGGCGACGCTCGACGGCGTCCCCCGGCTGCGCGGGGCGACGCTCGTCGCCGCCACCGACGTGGACAATCCGCTGCTCGGGCTGCACGGCGCGAGCAGCGTGTTCGGCCCGCAGAAGGGTGCCGACCGGGCGGACGTGCTGCTGCTGGACGCCGCCCTGGAACGCTGGGCGGAGGTGCTCACCGAGCGCCTGCCCGGCTGCCCGCCCGGGCTCGGCGCGCTGCCCGGCGGCGGCGCGGCCGGCGGGCTCGGCGCGGCGGTGCTGGCGTTGGGCGGTCGGTGCGAGTCGGGCATCGGCCTGGTCACCCGGGCGGTCGGCCTGGACGCCGCGCTGGACGCCGCCGACCTGGTGGTCACCGGCGAGGGCTCGTTCGACCACCAGTCGCTGCGCGGCAAGGTGGTGGCCGGGGTGGCCGGGGCGGCCCGGGACCGCGGCGTGCCCTGCGTGGTGCTGGCCGGGCGGGTGAGCACCGGGCGGCGGGAGGCCGCCGCGGCGGGCGTCACCGAGGCGTACAGCCTGGTGGAGCACTTCGGCGGCGAGGAGCGTGGGGGAGCGGCGGCGGCGATGGGGCGTCCCGCCGAGGGGTTGCGGGCGCTCGGCGCCCGCCTGGCCGGCCAGTGGAGCCGCTGAGCCCGGCCACCTGAGTCGTCCAGCCGACCCGACGCCCCGGCAACCCGACCGCCCTGATCGCGCGTCTCGGGGTGGAGACGGACGACGGAGGGGGAACGTGATGACCAGGCGCGGACAGGCACGGCGAGGACACCGACGCCAGCAGGTGGTGGCGGCACTGGGTGGGGCGCTGGTGCTGGCCCTCCCGACGGGCTGCACACCGGCGCCGCAGGCCGGCGCGCCGGTCCCGACGGCCACCCAGACCGCCGTGGCCACCCCCACCCCGACGGCCTCGACGGCCCCCTCGGCCGCGCCGCCGAGCGCGACCACCGCGCCGACGAAGGTCTCGCCGGCCCGGCCCGGCGCGACCCCGGTCGCGGCCTGCCGCCGTGGCGATCTCAAGCTGACCGAGGCCGGTTCCTCCGGGCACGCGGGCAGCGAGACCGACTACCTCGTCCTGACCAACCGGTCCGACGCGCCATGCGCGCTGTCCGGCTTCCCCACGATCGGCCTGGTCGACCCGGCCGGCCGTACCCTGCCGGTGCGGGTCCGGCACCACCTGGGCGCACACCGGGTGGTGCTGGCGCCGGGCGGCGCGGCGTGGACCGCGGTCACCCTGAGCCACGTGCCCCGGAGCGACGACGAGGGCGCGCCCTGCGAGCCGCCCGCCGCGGCGCTGTGGGTCGGCCCGCCCGGCGACCCGGGTCGCCTGACCGCCGAGGGGCCGTGGCGCGCGTGCGGCGGCGTCGTGGACGTGGACTCGTTCACGGCCGGGCGTCCACCGGCCGCCTGACCCGCGCCGACCGGCGGGTACGTGGTGGGGCGGTCGTCACGCCGCCGGGTGGCCACGCCGGCAGCGGCGTACGATCGGAGACGGACCACCGGGAATACTGGCGGACGTGCGGCGTTGGCCAGTACGTCCGGACCTCATACCGCGCAGGGAGACTTCCACGTGACCACGCCAGCGCAGACCGAGTCGACCGAGGCCACGCAGGCCCCCAGCACCGTCGTCCTCACCGACGTCGCGGCGCAGAAGGTCAAGGCCCTGATCGAGCAGGAGGGCCGCGACGACCTGCGGCTCCGGGTCGCCGTGCAGCCGGGTGGCTGCTCCGGCCTGCGGTACCAGCTCTTCTTCGACGAGCGGTCGCTCGACGGTGACGTCGTCACCGACTTCGGCGGTGTCGAGGTCGTCGTCGACCGGATGAGCGCCCCCTACCTGACCGGCGCCACGATCGACTTCGCCGACCGGATCGACGCCCAGGGCTTCACCATCGACAACCCGAACGCCGGCAGCTCCTGCGCCTGCGGCGACTCGTTCAGCTGAGTCGACGGGCCGACGCCTGACGGACGACGGCGGGACCACCCCTCGGGGTGGTCCCGCCGTTTTCGTGCCGTCTGACCGGTGACGCCCGGATGGACGGGGGACGACCGGTTCGCGACCGACCGTCGACCGGAGCACCGGGACGACCGGTAGGCTGACCGCGCCGTGCTCCCGACCACGAGGGTTGACATGAAGATCGCCGTGACCGGCTCGATCGCGACCGACCACCTGATGAGCTTCCCCGGCCGCTTCGCCGACCAGCTCATCGCCGACCAGCTCGACAAGGTCTCGCTGTCCTTCCTCGTCGACGAGCTGGTGCTCCGGCGCGGCGGCACGGCCGCCAACATCGCGTTCGGCATGGCCCAGCTCGGGCTGCGGCCGGTGCTGCTCGGCGCGGTGGGCGCCGACTTCGCCGACTACCGCTCCTGGCTGGAGCGCCACGGCGTCGACTGCGACTCGGTGCACGTCAGCGACGTCGCGCACACGGCACGCTTCGTCTGCACCACCGACACCGACATGTGCCAGATCGCCTCGTTCTACGCCGGGGCGATGAGCGAGGCGCGCAACATCGAGCTGGCCCCGGTGGCGCAGCGCCTCGGCGGGCTCGACCTGGTGCTGGTCAGCGCCAACGACCCGGCCGCGATGATCCGGCACTCCGCCGAGTGCCGGGACCGAAGCTATTCGTTCGTCGCCGACCCGTCGCAGCAGCTCGCCCGGATGGACGGCGCCGACGTGCTCGGCCTGGTCGACGGCGCCGACTACCTGATGACCAACGAGTACGAGAGGTCCCTGCTGCAGAGCAAGGCCGGCCTCACCGACGAGCAGCTGCTCGACCGGGTGAAGGTGCGGGTCACCACGCTGGGCAAGCAGGGCGTGGAGATCGCCGGCCGGGAACTCGGCACCATCCGGGTGCCGATCGCGCGGGAGATCCAGGCGGTCGACCCGACAGGCGTCGGCGACGGCTTCCGGGCCGGTTTCTTCGCCGCGCTCGACTGGGGCGTCGGGGTGGAACGCGCGGCCCAGGTCGGCTGCCTGCTGGCCACCCTGGTGCTGGAGAACTTCGGCGGCCAGGAGTACGAGGTCCGCCGCGACCTGTTCGTGAAGCGGCTCGCCGAGTCGTACGGTGACGCGGCCGCCGAGGACGTCCGGCCGCACCTGCTGTGACCGGGCCGGCCGGCGGGGTGGACCGTGCCGCCCCGGACAGTCAGGTGCTGGTCGCCTTCGCCGGGCTGCCCGGCGTGGGCAAGAGCACGCTGGCCGTCCGGGTCGGCGCCGCGCTGCGCGCCCCGGTCCTGCCGGTCGACCCGGTCGAACGGGCGCTGGGCCGTTACGGCCTCACCGGCGACGTGCCCGGGATGGCCGCCTACGGCGCGGTCGCCGGGTTGGCCGAGGTGCAGCTCGGCCTCGGGCTGAGCGTGGTGGTCGACGCGGTCAACCCGGTCGCCGGCGCCCGAGGGCTCTGGCACGACCTGGCCGAGCGGACCGGCGTGCCGTTGCGGGTGATCGAGGTGCACTGCGGCGACGAGGCGGAGCACCGTCGCCGGGTCGAGGCCCGACCGGCCGCCGAGCACGTCACCTGGGAGCAGACGCTGGTGCGCCGTGCCGAGTACGAGCCGCTGATCGGCCCGCGCCTGGTGGTGGACACCGCCGTGGCCCTCGACCCGCTCCCCGGCATCCTCGCCTACCTGCGCTGAGCGCCGCCGCCGGTGGTCGCCGCGCTGCCTGCGGTGTTGAGAAGGGCTCCCTCCTCTACCGCAGGCGTTAACAAGGGGCCCCGCCTTACACCCGCACGTCGTAGGCGGGGCCGGCGTCGGGGTGGGCCGCCAGGAACTCGTGGCCGCGCATCCGGCACCAGGCCGGGATGTCCACGGCCGCCGCCGGGTCGTCGGCGAGCACCCGCACCACCGCGCCGGCCGGCAGGCCGGGCACCCGGCGAGCGAGATTGATCACCGGTAGCGGGCAGCGCTGCCCCCGGCAGTCGAGCACCTCGTCCGGCGCGCTCACAGGTCCGTCACCCCCGCCTCGGCACGCAGGGCCGCGACGATCCCGGGCAGTTCGGCGAGGAACCGCTCCACGTCCGCCTCGGTGGTCTCCCGGTGCAGCGACACCCGCACGTTGCCGTGCGACAGCACCCCCATCGCCTCCAGCACGTGCGACGGGCGCAGCGTCGACGAGGTGCACGACGAGCCGGAGGAGACCGCGAAGCCGCGCCGGTCCAGCGCGTGCAGCAGCGCCTCGCCGTCGACGTACAGGCAGGAGAACGTCACCAGGTGGGGGAGCCGGTCCACCGGGTCGCCGACCACCTCCACGTCCGGCACCTCCGCCGCCACCCGGGCCCGGATCCGGTCCACCAGCGGCGCCAGCCGGGCCGCCTCGGCCGCCGCGTCGGCCGCCGCCGCGCGCAGGCTCGCCGCCGCCGCCACCACCGCCGGCAGGTTCACCACCCCGGGGGTACGCCCGGACTCCCGCTCGTCGGCCGGGTAGGGCGACTCCCACCGGGTGCCCTTGCGCACCACCAGCAGGCCGACGCCGGGCGGCCCACCCCACTTGTGCGCGCTCGCGGTCAGCACCGACCAGCCCGCCGGCAGCGGCGCCCGGCCGACGAGCTGCGCCGCGTCCACGTACAGCGGCACGCCCGCCTCGGCGCTCAGCTCCGCGGCGGCCGGCACCGGCTGCACCGTGCCCACCTCGTGACTGGCCCCGATCAGCGCGGCCAGCGCCACGCCGGGGGCGGCCACCGCCGCCGCCCAGGCGTCCAGGTCCAGCCGGCCGAGCCGGTCCACGGGTACGGAGACCGCGTCGCCCCCGGTGGCGGTGTGCCGCTGCGCGGCGTGCAGCACCGCCGAGTGCTCGATCGCGGAGTGCACGAGCGTCGTGCCGGCCCGGCGCCGCCCGACCAGGCCACCCAGCACGGCGGCGTGCGCTGCGGCCGTACCGCTGGGGGTGAAGGACAGCTCGTCGGCGCGGACGCCGAGCGTCTGCGCGGCGGCCTCCCGGGCGGCGTCGAGGAGTTGGCGGGCCCGGCGGGCCGGCGCGTAGAGCCGGGCCGGGTCGGCCCAGCCGTCGTCCAGGGCGGCCAGCATCGCCTGCCGCGCGACCGGATGCAGCGGTGCGGCGCTGGCCGCGTCCAGGTAGACCGGGGAGGCGCTCATGAGGTTCCACGCTATCGCTCGGGTACGCCCAAGATCCCCCCGATGGGGGCGGACAGTGACCCCAAGACGGTCTGGCCCGCCATGGTCGAGTAATCTGCGACCGTCGGTGACGCCTTTGCCGTCGGTGTCAGGGAAACAACCGCCGCGGCGCGCTAGGGAGGCAGGACCAGGTGGTCGCAAGGAGTTCGGAGGTACGGCCGTCGGCCGTACGGCACAGCGCTTCCCCGGGGGCCGGTGGACGCCGGCGGCGTGGTGCTGGTCGACTCGCCGGGCTCGGTCTCGGCGGAGCGGCGCTGCTGGTTCTGCTCACCGGCTGTGACGTCGGCAAGACGTTCGGCGGGTTCGGCTGGCCGCAGGGCGGCATCACGCCCGAGTCGCACCGGATGTACGACCTGTGGATCGCGTCCTGCATCGCGGCGCTCGCGGTCGGCGTGTTCGTCTGGGGCCTGATCTTCTGGTGCGTGATCCGCTACCGCAAGCGCGGCAACGAGCTGCCGGTGCAGACCCGCTACAACCTGCCGATGGAGTTCCTCTACACCATCGCGCCGATCCTCATCGTCTCCGTGCTCTTCTACTACACCGCGGTCGTGCAGACCGACGTGAACAAGGAGTCGAAGAACCCGGACGTCACCGTCGAGGTCGTGGCGTTCAAGTGGAACTGGCAGTTCAACTACCGCGACGGTCAGGGCCGCGACGCCAACACCGTCGCCTCGGTGCTGGGCACCAGCGAGGTCATCCCGGTGCTGGTGCTGCCGAGCGGCCGGTCGATCCGGTTCGAGGAGCAGAGCCGCGACGTCATCCACTCGTTCTGGGTGCCGGAGCTGCTGTTCAAGCGCGACGTCATGCCGGGCAGCATCCGCAACACCTTCGAGGTCTCCAGCATCGACACCGAGGGCGCGTTCGTCGGCCGCTGCGCCGAGCTGTGCGGCAGCTACCACGCCTTCATGAACTTCGAGCTGCGGGTGGTCTCGCCGGAGAAGTACGAGCAGTTCCTGGCCGCCAAGAAGGGCGGCAGCTCGACCCAGGACGCGCTCAAGGCGATCGGCGTGGACGAGTACGCCACCACCACGAAGCCGTTCGACACGCGGCGTAACACCGCCAACTTCAACCCGTCCGACGCGGGCAGCTGAGGGGGTACGGCATGAAGACCGAATGGAAGATCTTCCTGACCATCGCCGCGTTCCTGCTCGGCGCGACGATCCTCTACGGCGCCTGGACGTACGCCGACAGCGGCGGCCACGTCGAGTGGATCGGCACCGTGGCGCTGCTGCTGTCGTTCCTGCTCTGCTCGATGTGCGGCGGCTTCTTCTGGTTCGTCTCCCGCCGGATCGACCTGCGCCCGGAGGACCGGGCGGACGGCGAGATCGCCGACGGCGCCGGTGAGATCGGCTTCTTCAGCCCGGGCAGCTACTGGCCGTTCGGCCTGGCCCTGGCCGCCGCCATCGCCGGCCTGGGGCTCGTGTTCTGGCAGTTCTGGCTGCTGGGCCTGGGCCTGCTGGCAGTGATCTTCGCCGCCTGCGGCCTGCTCTTCGAGTACTACTCCGGCACCCGCCGCACCGCCGAGCACTGACCCACACCTCCGCCGCAGGCCCGCGCCCCCTCCGGGGCCGCGGGCCTGCAGCCGTTCCCCCCTCTGCCCCTCCCGCCCTCCTCACCTAGTCGATCATGAAGTTGACGGCACCAACCGTCCGATTTGTCCCCGCCAACTTCATGATCGACGGTGTCCCGTTCGGTTGATCAAGGAGTTGGTGTCCCGCGGAGCGCTCCGCGCCGACGCGAACTCCTTGGTCGACATGGGGGTGGGCCGCCGGAGGGGCGGGGCGGTGCGGGGATCCGGGGTGGGTGCCTGAGCGAGGTCGACGGAGACGGGGGACAGGGTCGGCCGCGGGCCGCTGCGGGATGCGGTCGTCAGGCCGCGTGACGGCGCGCGGGGTGCGGGGCGCGCCGGCGGGACCGCGTCGACGGGCGGAACGTGACGGTGGCGACCAGCACGGCCGCGCCGCAGCCGGTGCAGGCCAGCTCGGGGCAGTCGGCGCCGTGCCCGTCGCCGCAGAACGGCGCCTCGAACAGCACGACGCCCTCGCAGGTGTCGCAGTAGAGCTCGCGATCCGACACGGGCGTCTCCTCTCGCTCCGGGTGCCGGCGGTGGCCGGCGAGGCGTCGCCCCGCAGAACCATCGCCCGAAAGGGGAAAATTACTCCCCTGTAGTTTGGCACGCGGGTACGACAGGCACCCGGTCAGGCGGCGCGGGCGACCGCCAGCCAGCGGTCCAACGTGGCCGCCGCCGAGCCCGAGTCGACCGACTCGGCGGCCCGGCCCAGGTTGGCGCGCAACGCCTCGTGCAGGTCGCCGTCGAGCGGGCCCTGGGTGGCCAGCGCCACCGCGGCGTTCACCAGCACGGCGTCGCGCACCGGGCCGGTCTCGCCGGCGAGCAGCCGGCGCACCACGTCGGCGTTGTAGACCGCGTCTCCGCCCCGCAGGTCGGCGAGGGTGGCCCGGGGTACCCCGAGCTCCGCCGCGTCCAGCAGCGCCTCCCTGACGGCGCCCTGCTGGGCCACCCAGACCCGGGTCGGCGCGCCGGTGCTGAACTCGTCCAGCCCGTCCTCGCCCCGCACCACGATCGCCGAGTCGCCGCGGGCGGCGAACACGGCCGCCATCACGGGCGCCATCCGCCTGTCGAAGCAGCCGACCGCGCCCGCGCGCGGGCGGGCCGGGTTGGTCAGCGGGCCGAGGAAGTTGAACGCCGTGGGTACGCCGATCTCGCGCCGGACCGGCCCGGTGTGGCGCATGCCCGGGTGGAACCGGGCGGCGAAGCAGAAGCCGATGCCGGCCTCGGTGACGCAGCGGGCCACCTGCTCCGGCGCCAGGTCGAGCGGCACGCCGAGCTGCTCCAACACGTCCGCGGTGCCGCACGAGGAGGAGGCGGCCCGGTTGCCGTGCTTGACCACCCGGACGCCGGCCCCGGCGACCACGAGCGCCGCCATGGTGGAGATGTTGACGGTGTTGGCGAGGTCGCCGCCGGTGCCCACCACGTCGAGCGCGGAGGCGCGGACGTCCTCGGGCAGCTCCACCGGGACGGCGCGGGTCAGCATCGCCTCGACCAGGCCGCCCAGCTCGGCCGGCGTCTCGCCCTTGGTGCGCAGCGCCACGGCGAAGCCGGCGATCTGCGCCGGGGTGGCCGAGCCGGCCATGATCTCGCCCATCGCCCAGGCGGTGTCGGCGGTGGAGAGCTCCTCGCCGCGCAGCAGCGCGTTGAGCAGAAGCGGCCAGGTCCGTTCGCCCATGGCGGGCCTCCCGAGCGGCGTGAAGTGAAGCGGTTGGGGCGCGCCACGGCCGCGTCGCCGTGGCGCCGCGGGGTGGATCAGGCCGCGGCGTGCGTGCGGCGCAGCAACTCGGCGACGGTGCTGCCGGCGGCCACCGGGTCCAGCGGGTGGGTCAGCGTGGCGTCGACCTCGGCGTACGCGGCCAGCCAGCGGTCGGCGGCGCGGGCCAGCACCACGCAGGTCGGCGGCGCGTCGTCCCGGTCGTCCTTGATCTGGCGGGCGATGCCGATGCCGCCGCCCGGGCTCGCCTCGCCGTCGAGCATCAGCAGGTCGATCTCGTAGTCGTCGACCAGCCGGACGCAGTCGGCGTAGTCGGACGCCTCGACGAACTCGATCTCGATGCCGGGCGCCGGCCGGGTGCCGACGGCGAGCCGCATCCGGTCCCGGACCTTCGGGTCGTCGCTGTAGAGCAGGACGGTGCAAAGACGATCGCTCATCGTGACGTGGCTCCCACCTCGTAGCTGCCCGCTGATCGTAGCGGGCGTCACATTCCGCTCGGGGGACCGGCCCCGGCGCCCGCCTCGGCGGTGCGTTCGCGGGCCTCCTGCCGGTCGAGTTCGCGGTCGAGCCGGCGGGCCTCGCGCTCGGACTGCTTGATCCACTGCACCACCAGCACGGCAAGCATGGTGACGCTGACGAACTCGCCGCCGGCCCAGAGGATGCCGCCGGCGACCACCTGGTCGTTGCGGGGGTCGGACCAGGCCAGGTTCAGCGACGGGTACCAGTCGCCGCCGAGCAGCGTGGTGCTCTGCATGATGGTCAGCCCGAGCACCGTGTGGAACGGCACCGACAGCAGCATGAGCAGCGCGCGGGCCGGGTACGGCCAGCGGCCGGGCAGCGGGTCCAGGCCGAGCAGCGGCCAGAAGAAGACGCAGCCGGTCATGATGAAGTGCGCGTGCACCAGCTCGTGCGCCCACTCGTGGCGCAGGGTGAACTCGTAGAGGTTGCTGAAGTAGAGCACGAACGGGTTCGCCACGAAGATGGCGAACGCCACAAGCGGGAAGCTGTAGATCCGGGCCAGCCGGCTGTGCACCACCGCGAGCAGCCGCTTGCGGGGCCGCACCGGGAGCGTGCGCAGGGCCAGCGTCACCGGCGCGCCGAGGGCCAGGAAGATCGGCGCGACCATCGACAGCACCATGTGCTGCACCATGTGCACGGAGAGCAGCGCGGTGTCGTACGCGCCGAGCCCGCTGACCGTGACCAGCGCGATGCCGCCGAGGCCGGGGCCGAGGAACGCCACCGTGCGCAGCGCCGGCCACCGGTCGCCGCGCAGCCGCAGCCGGTGCACCCCGTAGAGGTAGAGCCCGGCGGCGAGCACCAGGCCCAGCGTGAGCCAGCTTTCCAGCCGGGTCTCGGTGAGCACCCGGGCCACGGTGAACGGCGGCGGGGCGGCCTCGCCCCCCGCCGCCAGGGTCGCCGGCGCGACGACCGAGGTGACGGCGCGGATCTGATCGACGTGCAGCACGCTTTTCAGGGTAGGTCAGGCGAAGCGGACCACCACGATCGGGCCACTGCGGGCCCGGGTTTGCCACCCCGCTGATCGTCGGTCCCGGTCAAGGGCAATAATGACCGCGTGACTGCGGCCCCAGCCATTGACAAGAGCCGGATCCACTCCCTGACGCGTCCCAACATGGTCAGCGTCGGGACGATCGTCTGGCTCTCCAGCGAACTCATGTTCTTCGCGGCGCTGTTCGCGATGTACTTCTCGATCCGCGCGGCGGCGCCGGAGCAGTGGGAGAAGCACACCGAGGTCCTCAACATCCCGTACGCGACCACCTTCACGGTGATCCTCGTGCTCTCCTCGGTGACCTGCCAGCTCGGTGTCTTCGCGGCCGAGAAGGGCGACGTCCACGCCCTGCGCCGGTGGTTCACGATCACCTTCGTGATGGGTCTGATCTTCGTGCTCGGCCAGGCGAACGAGTACCGGACCCTGGTGCACGAGGGCGTCAAGATCAATGAAGACGGTTACGGGTCGATGTTCTACCTGACCACCGGCTTCCACGGTCTGCACGTGACCGGCGGGCTGATCGCCTTCATCATCTTCATGGTCCGTACCACCATGGGCCGGTTCACCCCGGCCCAGGCGACCTCGGCGATCGTCGTGTCCTACTACTGGCACTTCGTCGACGTCGTGTGGATCGGGCTGTACGCCATGATCTACTGGCTTCAGTGATCTTGGCGCGTCACGAACCGCGCCGCTGCTCCGTCCCCTGAGACAAGGTCCAACCGGTTAAGGACACAGGTCATGACTTCTGACAACGACCGCCGACGCGGTCTGCTCGCGCGGCTGCGCGGGCGGCCCGTAGCGCGCAGCAGGGGCCGCCGCCGGCTGGGTGCCGCGGTCCGGCTGGCCGCCGCGCTGATGCTGGCCGGCGGCGCCTACACCGTCTTCGCCCCGGGCGTGCAGGCGCAGGACAACCCGCCGTTGACCGCCGCCGCCAACGAGGGCAAGGCGCTGTTCGACGTGAGCTGTGTGACCTGTCACGGTCGCAACGCCCAGGGCGTCGAGGGTCGGGGCCCGAGCCTGATCGGCGTCGGGTCGGCCTCGGTCGAGTTCCAGGTCAGCAGCGGTCGCATGCCGATGGCCCGGCAGGAGGCCCAGGCCATGCGCAAGCCGCCGGTGTTCACCGACGAGCAGGTGCGCCAGCTCGGGCAGTACGTCCAGGAGCTCGGCGGCGGCCCGCAGGTGCCCTCGGGCAACCTGCGTGAGGGCGCCAACATGTCCACCGGTGGTGAGCTGTTCCGGATCAACTGCTCGCAGTGCCACGCGTTCGGCGGTGGCGGCGGCGCCCTCTCCTCAGGCAAGTACGCGCCGAGCCTCAAGCCGGCGAGCGACCGGCAGATCTACGCCGCCATGCTGAGCGGCCCGCAGAACATGCCGGTGTTCGGCGACAACCAGATCACCCCCCAGGAGAAGGCGGACATCATCGCCTACATCCAGGAGACCCTGAAGAGCGACCAGGACCAGGGCGGTTTCAACCTGGGCCGGTACGGCCCGTCGACCGAGGGTCTGGCGATCTTCCTGGTCGGCATCGTGGCGCTGGTCTTCGCGAGCCTGTGGATCGCGGGCAAGTCGTGACCCGGCCGAACGTCTGTATCATTGCCCTGGTGCCGGCCACCGGCGCCACGCGTAGCGAGGTGACGGCATGAGCACCCACACCGAGCACCAGGCCCAGCAGGGCCGGGAGCCGGTCGACGTGAACGACCCGCGGCTCTCCCGGTTCGACATCGTCCAGGAAGGCGCCCGGCGGGACGACATCGAGATCGTCCACTACGAGGAGCAGGTGGTCCCGGGCAGCAAGGCCGAGCGCCGGCTGACCCGCACGGTCGCCCTGATGTTCCTGCTGACCGGCCTCTTCGCCACCGCCTTCCTGGCGATCTACATCTGGTGGCCGTGGCAGTGGGAGGCCGGTCGCGGTGGCGACAAGCTCTACACCCCGCTGCTCGGCGTGACCCTCGGCCTGGCCCTGCTCGGCATCGGCTTCGGCATCCTCACCTGGGGCAAGAAGTTGCTGCCCAAGGAGGTCTCGATCCAGGACCGGCACGACCAGGTCGACAACCCGGAGGATCGCAAGATCACCGGTGAGACCATGCTCTACCTGGCCGACGAGCTGGGTGTGAAGCGCCGCCCGCTGCTCGGCATCTCGCTGCTCGCCGGCCTGGCGCCGGTCGGCGCGGTCGCCGCGGCCCCGCTGATCGGCGGCCTGATCGAGCAGCCGCACAAGAACAACCAGATGTTCACCACCGGCTTCGCCCCGGCCGAGGGCGGCGAGAAGATCCGGCTGATCCGCGAGGACGGCCGCCCGATCCGCCCGGCGGACGTCAGCGTCGGCGGCCAGCTCACCGTGTTCCCGGGGATCGAGGGCGGGGTCAGCAACAAGCACGCCGACTCGCCGACCCTGCTGATCCACCTGCGTGAGGACGACGCGCAGAAGTCGCGCGCCGCCAACGAGCGCAAGGGTCACGGCGACTACATGTGGGGCAACTACGTCGCGTTCTCCAAGATCTGCACGCACGCCGGTTGCCCGGCCAGCCTCTACGAGCAGCAGACCAACCGGCTGCTCTGCCCCTGCCACCAGTCCCAGTTCCTCATCACCGACAACGCCAAGCCGATCTTCGGCCCGGCGAACCGGCCGCTGCCCCAGCTGCCGATCGAGGTGGACGAGGAGGGCTTCTTCGTGGCGAGGTCCGACTACACCGAGACCATCGGTCCCGACTTCTGGGAGCGGCCATGAAGCGCCGAAAGTTCGATGCGGCCGCGCTGCCGGCCAAGACCGCCGGGGCGGTGGACGACCGCTTCCAGGTCGCCACGCCGCTGCGCAAACTGCTGAACAAGGTCTTCCCCGACCACTGGTCGTTCCTCCTCGGCGAGATCGCGCTGTTCTCGTTCGTGATCCTGCTGCTGACCGGTGTGTTCCTGACCTTCTTCTACGAGCCGGCGATGACCGAGGTGACCTACGACGGCAGCTACTCGCCGTTGCGGGGCACCCCGATGTCGGCCGCGTACGCCTCCAGCCTGGACATCTCGTTCGACGTCCGCGGCGGCCTGATCATGCGGCAGATGCACCACTGGTCCGCGCTGCTGTTCATGGCCGCGATCGTGGTGCACATGCTCCGGGTCTTCTTCACCGGCGCGTTCCGCAAGCCGCGTGAGACCAACTGGATCATCGGCTCGCTGCTGTTCTGGGTCGGCTTCCTGGCCGGCTTCACCGGCTACTCGCTGCCGGACGACGGCCTGTCCGGCACCGGTCTGCGGATCGCCTCCGGCATCATCCTGTCGATCCCGGTGGTCGGTTCCTGGGTCAGCTCGTCGATCTTCGGCGGGGAGTTCCCCGGCACCATCATCATCAGCCGCTTCTTCATCGCCCACGTGCTGCTCATCCCGGGTCTGCTGGTGGCGCTGATCAGCGTGCACCTGGGCCTGGTGTTCAAGCAGAAGCACACCCAGTGGCCCGGCCCCGGCCGGACCAACTCCAACGTGGTCGGCGAGCGGATGTTCCCGCGCTACGCGCTCAAGCAGGGCGGCTTCTTCATGGTCGTCTTCGGCGTGGTCGCGCTGATGGGTGGCCTCTTCCAGATCAACCCGATCTGGTACTTCGGCCCGTACGAGGCGTGGGTGGTCTCCGCGGCCAGCCAGCCCGACTGGTACGTCATGTTCCTCGACGGCTCGACCCGACTCATGCCGGGCTGGGAGATCCACATCCCGATCGGCAACGGCTACGTCATCCCGCCGCTGTTCTGGCCGACGGTCGTGCTCCCCGGCATCCTGGTGGGCCTGTCGACGATGTACCCGTTCCTGGAGGCGCGCCGTCTCAAGGACTACAAGCACCACAACCTGCTCCAGCGGCCCCGGGACGTGCCGGCCCGGACCGCGGTGGGCGCGATGGCGGTCGCCTTCTACGTCGTGCTGACGCTCTCCGGCGGCAACGACGTGATCGCCGACAAGTTCCACATCAGCCTGAACGCGATGACCTGGGCCGGCCGCGTCGGTCTGCTGGTCATCCCGCCGCTGGCCTACTACGTCACCTACCGGCTGTGCCTGGGCCTCCAGCAGCACGACCGGGAGGTGCTGGCGCACGGCGTGGAGACCGGCATCATCAAGCGGCTGCCCGACGGCCGGTTCGTCGAGGTCCACCAGCCGCTGACGTCGGCCGACGGGCACGACGGCCACGCGCCGGCGCTCGACTACGTCGGCTGGGTGGTGCCGAAGAAGATGAACCGGCTCGGCGCCCTCGGGCCCGCGATCCGGGGCTTCTTCTACCCGATCGAGAAGCCGGCCGAGGCGCCGGTCTCGCCGGGCCACCCGCCGGTCGAGCCCCGACCCGAGCGAGAGGAGATCAGCAGCGGCGACAGCCGTCGCTGACCCCTCCGGGTACGACTGACCGTGGCGCCCGCCGGACTCCTCCGGCGGGCGCCACGGGCGTTTCCGGCCCGTTCCTCCCCTCGGACGCGCCCCGGACGGGTGGAATCGCAGGAATAACCCCGGTCAGCCGGGTATCCGTGCGGTCCGACGTCTCATGGGGGAGGAACGCATGTTCGGAATCAAACGCCTGGGCCTGCTGGCCGCGCTGGTGGTCGTGGGGCTGGCGCCCGCCGCCGCGGCGCAGGCCGCGGCGCAGCCGTCGACGCAGGACACCCAGTATCTGCAGGCGGTGCACCAGGTCAACCTGTTCGAGATCACCGCGGGTAACCTGGCCCAGCAGAAGGGCCAGAACCAGCAGGTCAAGGACCTGGGCAAGATGTTCGTCACGGACCACACCCAGTTGGACCAGACGGTGCAGTCGACCGCCCAGCAGCTCAACGTGCAGCTGCCGGCCGACCCGACCGCCGACCAGCAGAAGGTCCTCGACAAGTTGAACGGCCTCAGCGGGGCGAAGTTCGACAAGGCGTGGGTGACCGCGCAGCTCGCCGGCCACGTCCAGGCCATCCAGGCCACCCAGACGGAGATCTCGCAGGGCTCCGAGCAGTCGGTGGTCCAGCTCGCCCAGGACGCCCTGCCGGTCCTCCAGGCGCACTACGACGCGCTGGTGGCCCTGGCGCAGACCCTGGGCGTCCCGGTGCCGCAGACCAGCGCCAGCGGCACGCCCAGCCCGGGCGGCACCACGTCGCCGGGGACGGGTGGCACCGAGTCGCCGGCTCCGGGCGGCAACGGGACCGAGGAGCCCGCTCCGGGCACCACGGAGACCCCGGCGCCCGCGCAGAGCTGACGCACCGCACGGCCGACGGTGGCCGGCCCGCCCGTCCGGGGCGGGCCGGCCACCCGTCCGTCAGTCGGCGCTGGCCAGCCCGATCGCGAACGCCTCCTCCAGGTCGTGCTGGGAGTAGGCGCGGAACGCGATGTGCGACTCGGTGTTGAGCACGCCGGGCACCTTGGAGATGCTGCCGGCGATGACCTGGGCGATCTGCTCGAACTCGCGGACCCGGACCATGGCGATCAGGTCGACGTGCCCGGCCACCGAGTAGACCTCGCTGACGCCGGGCAGGGCGGCCAGGTTCTCGGCCACCTCGGGGATGGAGTCGGTGGCGCAGTCGATCAGCACGATCGCGGTGATCACGGGACGTTTCTCCGTTCGTCGGCGACGTGGCCCATGCTATTGCCCGGCGCGGTCACCGCGCGGCCGGGACGGTCAGGTCCGCGCCGGCCCGGATCACCCCGACGAGGCGTTCCCCGGCGGCGACCGTCGCGCCCGGCCAGACCACCGACCGGTCGACCGCGCCGTGCACCCGCGCGCCGGCGCCGACCACCGACCGGCTGACCGGGGCGTCGACCTCGGCGGTCGGGTCGACCAGCCCGTCCGGCCCGGCGGCGTGCAGGTTCGCGGCCAGGTAGTCGGCGGGTGTGCCGGTGTCGAAGAAGGTGCCCGGGTAGCGGACCACGGTCAGCGCGCCGGCCGCCTCCGCCGGCCGCCACACCGTCCGGACCAGGTCGCCGAACTCCGCCGGCAGGTCGCGGACCAGCCGCCAGGGCAGCAGCGAGAACCCGACGAAGCGGTGGCCGGAGAAGGTGCCCGGGGCGGCCGGGTCGTCCGCCGGCTGGCCGAGCAGGCGTACGCTCCGCCCGTCCCAGCCGTCGAGCAGCGCGGCCACGTCCGCGCCGGGCGGGGCGGCCGGGTCGGCGAGGTACGCGTCGGCGTTGCCGACCAGCACGCCGCGCCCGCCGATCCAGTCCCGCAGCCGGCCGACGCCGCCCGCGGTGCCCAGCGGGTCGCCCGGCTCGACCGACAGGTGCGCCCGGTCGCCCACCCGCGCGACCACCTGGTCGCCCAGGTAGCAGGCGTTCACCGCGACCCGCTCCGGGCCGGTCAGCCCGAGCCCGGCCAGCCGGGCCAGCGCCCGGTCGAGCAGCGGCACGTTGCCGACCGGGCAGAGCGCCTTCGGCACCCGCTCGGTCAGCGGGCGCAGCCGGGTGCCCTCGCCCGCCGCCAGCACCACCGCGCACACGTCGACGCCCGCCGCCGAGCCGTGCGGTGCCGGGGGGTGCGAAGCGAGCGGGGTCACGGGACGGGTGGGGTCGCCGGCGGGACCTCGCCGGCGCGCGGGCCGATGCCGTAGTGACCCAGCAGGTTGGCCGTGGCGCGGCTGAGCCGGGGCAGGTCGTCCAGCGGGTGCCAGGCGGCCTCCAGCACCTCGGCCCCGTCCACCTTCAGCGCGGTGCGCGACGCCGGCACGTCCACCTCGAAGACCACGTCCACCCAGCCCTTGGCGTGCACCACCGCGTTCGGCACGGCCGGACGCAGCCGGTCGGGGGAGAGCCGGACGCCGGACTCCTCGTACAGCTCGCGGGCCGCGCCGACCACCGGCGCCTCGCCGCGTTGCAGCAGGCCGGCCGGGAGGCTCCAACTGTGGCCGGGGGGCTGGCGCAGCAGCAGGATCCGGCCCGCGCCGCCGGCCTCGGAGTCCCGGACCAGCGTCACCCCGCCCACGATGTACTTCGGCACGGCGAGCCGGACCAGCCGCCGTCGCATCGGGACCGGGAGCCGGTAGAAGAGCCGGTAGCCGAGGGCCCGTCCGGTGGCACGCGCGCGGGGGATCATGCCGTCCAGGCTAGTGGCCGGCCGGGGGCCGCGGGCGAACGCCCTTCGGTTACTGCCGGTGGTCGACCAGGTCGATCAGTTGCCGGACCACCGTGTCGGGCTCGACCGAGCGGTCGAAGACCGCCACCAGCATCGTCTCCAGGTCGGGGTAGCCGAGTTCCTCGGAGAGCCGCAGCAGCGGCAGGTCGCTGGCCAGGCCCCGGTCGTGCTTGCGCAGCGCCAGGCCGATCGAGGCCCGGCCGAGGCGGACCTTGTCGGCGATCGAGATGCCCGGCTCGGTGTGCTCGGCGAACCACCTGTTGATCTGCATCTGGGCGTGCGGGGACTTGACGAACCCGAGCCACTCCCGGCGCGGGCCGCGCGGGGCCACGTCGACCTCGAAGCCGCTCTCCGCGTCGCTCTCGGTGAAGATCTCCACCACGTCGCCCTCCTCCAGCTCGGAGGAGAGCGGGGCCAGGCGGCCGTTGATCCGGGTGGCGAGGCAGTGGTCGCCGCGCTCGGTGCCCAGCTCGTAGGCGAGGTCGACCGGGGTGGCCCCGGCCGGCAGCACCACCTGCCTGCCGTCGGCGACCACCTGGATCTGCGCCTCGGCCAGGTCGCAGCGCAGCGACGCCATGAACTGGCCCGGGTCGACGGTCTCCTGCTCCCAGTCGAGCACCCGGCGCAGCCACGCCAGCTCCTCGTCGCGGTCGGCGGCCCGGCCGGCGGCACGGGGGAAGCGGTAGTGGGCGGCCACGCCGTATTCCGCGGCGCGGTGCATCTCGGTGGTGCGGATCAGCACCTCCACGGTGCGGTCCTGCGGGCCGCAGACGCTCGTGTGCAGCGACCGGTAGAGGTTGTTCTTGGGGGAGGCGATGAAGTCCTTGAAGCGGCCCGGCATCGGCCGCCAGAGCCCGTGCACGGCGCCCAGCGCGGCATAGCAGTCGGTCGGCGGCCCGTCCACCACGATGGCGATGCGGGGCAGGTCGAACGGGGCGGCGTGGTCGCCGGCGACGGTGTCCTTCCAGATCGAGTAGAGGTGCCGCGGGCGGGGGGAGACCTCGGCGTCGACCCGGCTGCGGCGCAGCGCCGCGCGGGTGCGGGCGACGACGTCGGTCAGGTAGGCGTCCCAGCCCGGCCGGTCGTGCACGAACCGGGCGATCCGCGCGTGCTCCTCGGGTCGCAGGTGCAGCAGCACCACGTCGTCCAGCTCGCGTTTGAGGGTCTGGATGCCGAGCCGGTCGCAGAGCGGCACCAGCACCTCCAGCGTCTTGCGGGCGATCCGCTCCCGCGAGGCGGCGGAGCGGACCCCGAGCGTGCGCATGTTGTGCAGCCGGTCGGCCAGCTTGATCACCAGCACCCGGACGTCCTTGCCGGCCGCCACGATCATCTTTCGGACGGTCTCCGCCTCGGCGGCCTTGCCGTAGAACGCCTTGTCGAACTTGGTCACCCCGTCGACCAGGTGGGCCACCTCGCGGCCGAAGTCCTCCTGGAGCGCCTGGAGCGTGTAGCGGGTGTCCTCGACCGTGTCGTGCAGCAGCGCGGCCACCAGCGTGATGGTGTCCATGCCGAGGTCGGCGCAGATCTGCGCGACCGCGAACGGGTGGGTGATGTAGGGCTCGCCGCTCTTGCGGAACTGACCGCGGTGCATGTTCTCCGCGATCGTGTAGGCCCGGCGCAGCACCGACGCGTCGGCGCTGGGATGGATGCCACGGTGCGCGCGGACCAGCGTGGTGACCGGGTCGCCGTCGGCGGTGGGCCAGGTGAGCAGTGACCGCAGCCGGCGGCTGAGCGGCAGCTCGCCCTGGGTCGGAAGGGAGCCGCCCAGGGCGGCGCCGTGTCCGGCGTCGACGTCCACCTGGGACACCTCCTCACCCCGGCCCTCGGCCGCCGGGGACCGGCGACCGGGAGCAGGCCCGCGAATCGGGCAGGACTGCACTCCTTCAACAGCCTAAGGGAGTCGACGTAGTCCGATCGGACACTTGGTCATGAGCGTTCGGTCGAGAAATGGTGGGATCCGCCGTGCTCGGCCTTGGCCAGCAGGTCACGGAAGCGCCCCGCGCCGGCCACCGGCGACGCCCAACCGGCGGTCGTCTCGACCAACCGGGTCTCGTCCCGCTCCAACCAGGACAGGATCCGCTCGGTCTCCTCGGCGGTGGCGGCCGGCACCGGACCGTGTCCGGGCAGCACCGTCTCGGCGGTGGCCCGGATCGCCGCGATGGTCGGTCGAGGGTGGACGCCGGGCGGGGAGACCCCGGCCCCGGCCAGCCGGCCGTGCCGGACCAGGGCCAGCTCCCAGCCGCCCCGGGCGGCCGGGCGGGCGGCGGCCAGCTCGGCGATGCCGGTGAGGGCGGCCAGCCGCTGCATCCGGACCGCCGCGCGCAGCACCGCGACCAGCCGACCCCGCGCCACCGCCGCCTCCTCGTAGCGCTGGGCGGCGGACAGCGCCTCGATCCGGGCGAGCAGGGCGTCGACCACCACGCCCGGATCGTCGCGGGTGGCGGTGCGGAACGGCGTCGCGGCGTGCCGCTCGTAGTCCTCCGGGGTGATCAGGTGCTCGCAGGGCGCCGGGCAGCGGCCCAGCTCGGCCAGCGCGCAGGCCGGCATGGTGGTGCGCCGGGAGAGCCGGTGGGTGCACTGCCGCAGCGGCACCGCGTCGTGGAAGCCGGCGGCGGCCAGCTCGGCGGCCTGCTTGGACCGGAACGGACCGAGGTAGGCGGTGTCGGCGGGCCCGAGGCCGCGCACGACCGACAACCGGGGGTACGCCTCGTCGGTGAGCTTGAGCCAGACCTGGCGCTCCGGATATTTCGACCGACGATTGTACGGCGGGGCGTGCGCCGCGATCAGCCGCAGCTCGCGGACCTCGGCCTCCAGCGAGTGCGCGCACTCGACCGCCTCCACCCGCTCGGCGGCGGCCAGCATCTCGGAGATCCGCGCCCGCTTCTCCGCGGCGGTGAAGTAGCTGCGCACCCGGGTGGCGATGTCGCCGGAGGTGCCGACGTAGAGCGGCCGGTCGTCGGCGGCCCGGAAGATGTAGACGCCGGGGACCTTCGGCAGCCCGTCGGCGAGGTGCCGCTTGCGGCGCTGGGTCGGGGTGACCGCGCGGGCGAACTCGATCGCCTCGCCGACGGTGTCGACCCGGTGCCCGCCCAGGCGGCCGATCAGCCCGTGCAGCACGTCGACTGTCGCCTTGGCGTCGTCCAGGGCCCGGTGGTTGGGCTGGGTGGCGGTGCGGAAGTAGGCGGCGAGCGTGCCCAGCTTCCGGTTGGGCACCTCGTCGCGGGTGAGCACCCGCCGGGCCAGCGCGGCGGTGTCCAGCACCCGGGGGTTGGGCCAGGCGTAGCCGTGCCGGGCGCAGGCGGCCTTGAGGAAGCCCACGTCGTAGGGGGCGTTGTGGGCGACCAGCACGGCGTCGGTGAGGAACTCCAGGAAGCTCGGCAGCACCTGCTCGATCGGCGGGGCGGGCAGCAGCATGGCCTGGGTGATGCCGGTCAGCACGGTGATGAACGGGGGGATCGGCACGCCCGGGTTGACCAGGGTGGCGAGCACGCCCAGCTCCTCGCCGCCGCGCACCTTGACCGCGCCGATCTCGGTGATCCCGCCGCCGTCCGGCGCGCCACCGGTGGTCTCCAGGTCGACCACCACGAACGTGGTCGCGTAGAGCGGCAGCGCGGGGTCGACGCCGCCACCCACCCCCCGGTCCAGGCCGGCCAGGGCCTCCTGGACGTACTCCGTTCCCGTCACCCGCCGGACGGTAACGGCACGGTCCGACACTCCCGTCACTCCGGTCCCACCGTTACCACGGGGGTACGATGAGAGATCGGCTCACTCACCGGGTGGTGGGCCCGTTCGGGGTGGGAGACTTGCCACATGCCCCTCGCCGAGCCGCCCGACGACCGCTCCTCCGCGGAGGAGCCGGTGGCCGGCGCGCCCGAGTCCGGCGAGGACGCCTCGGCCCTCGAGCCCGAGCCCACGCTCCCCGAGCCGGTCCGGCAGCGGATCGTCGCGCTGACCGCCGCGGTGCTGCCCGGGCTGCCCGGCGACGAGGTGCCGGTGCCGCTGCGCCGGGTCGCCAAGTTCGCCCCCAACCGCCGGGCCCGGCTCGGCGCTCCGGTGATCGCCGCGCAGCTCACCGCCGACCCGCTGTTCCGGCAGCGGGTCACCGCCCGGGTGCTGGCCGACGCCGGCGACCTCGGCGCGGCGGTGGTGGACGGCACCGCGCCGGCCGCCGCCGACCCGGTCGAGGTGGCCGCGCTGGCCTACCTGGCCCGGCCGCGGGGCTGGCGGGAGCTGATCGAGGCCAGCGGCGAGGCGGTGCGCGCCGAGGCGGACAGCGCGGTCGTCGCCGAGCTGGTCCGCGAGGCCGAGCAGCGGGCCACCCGCGCCGAGCACGACCGGGCGGTGGCCCGGGTCGAGGCCGAGAAGCTCCGCGACGAGCTGGCCCGGGTCCGGGAGGAGCTGGGGCAGCTTCGCGAGGAGGCCCGCCAGTTGGCCCGTACCCTGCGGGAGACCCAGGCCCGCGAGCGCAGGGCCACCGAACTCCTGGCCACCGAGCGGGGCCGGGCGGCCCGCGCGGCGGCCGACGCGGACGCCGAGCTGCGCCGCGCCCGGGCCCGGCTGGCCGAGGCGGAGGCCGCGGCGGGGGTGGCCCGGGCCAGCGCCAAGGAGGCCCGCTCGGTCGACGACGCCCGGCTGTGGCTGCTGCTGGAGACGATCGGCCAGGCGGCCGTCGGGCTGCGCCGGGAGCTGGCGCTCGACCCGGTGGACGCGCTGCCTGCGGACTTCGTCGCCGAGGCGTTCGCCGACCAGCCGGGCGCGGCCCCGGCCGGCGCGGCGACGCGGGCCCGCGACACCGACGACCCGGCCCGGCTCGACCAGCTCCTCGCCCTGCCCCGGGCGCACCTGGTCGTGGACGGCTACAACGTCACCAAGCGCGGCTTCGGCGAGATGTCGCTGGAGCAGCAGCGCAAGCGGTTGATCACCGGGTTGGGTGGGATCGCCGCGCAGACCGGCGACGAGGTGACAGTGGTCTTCGACGGCGCCGAGCGGATCCACGGGCTGCCGCCCGCGCCGCGCGGCGTGCGGGTGCTCTTCTCCCGCAAGGGGGAGACCGCGGACGAGCTGATCCGGCGGCTGGTCCGCGCCGAGCCGGCCGGCCGGCCGGTGGTGGTGGTCTCCTCGGACCGCGAGGTCGCCGACGGGGTACGCCGGCACGGCGCGTATCCGCTGGGCGCCGACTCGCTGCTGCGCCGGCTCGCCCGTTCCTGACCCGCCTGTGGCGTGATGATCGTTTTCGGGGTGGGTGCTGCCTCGTTGTCCGGTTCTGTCGTACCCGACGCATAGCCTCTCGGTGACCGACGGTGGTGGTCCCTTCCCCGACCGCCACCGGCGACCGTGTCAGGAGGCGTTCATGCTCATCGACTGCGACGGCTGCGGCATCCGCGGCGCCGGCTGCTCCGGGTGCCTGGTGACCGCGCTGCTCGACCCCGACTCGCCGGCGGCCGACCTGGGCCCGGCCGAGCACCGGGCGATCGAGGTGTTCGCCCGGGCCGGCTTCGACGTGGAGGTGCTGCCACCGGCGGCCGTGCCCGTGCCCGCGCCCCGCCGTGCCGGTGGCCGCCGCCGGGTCGCCTGACCCGCGCCTTACGGCCGGGCCACCACGACCGTCGCCGGGGCGGGACCGGCCCCGGTGACTCCGTCCGGGCACCGGGGCCGACCGCCCCCGCCGGGCCATAGGATGGGCGGTCACGGCGGAGGGAGCGGCATGACGCGGGCGGGTCGCGACGGCGGGGTGCGGCGGTGAGCCCGCGCGCCTGGGCGCTGCTGACCCTGGCCGGGCTGGCGGTGGCGCTGGTCGTGGCCGTGGCGCTGCTGGTGCCGTGGGGCCGCCCGCCGGCGCCCCGCGCCGACCAGCTCGCCGCGCTGCGGGCGCTCCCGGTCGATCAGGTGGCCCGCGGCCGGGCCTTCCACGACGCGTTGCGCCCGGCCGGCTGGTCGGCGCTCGCGCTCGGGCTGGTGGTGGCGCTGCTGCTCGGGCTCACCCCGCTGGGCGGGCGCCTGGTCGAGCTGGCCGGGCGGCCGTTCGGCGGCCACTGGATCGCCCAGGCCGTGCTCGGCGGGCTCGGCGTCATGTTCCTCGCCGACCTGCTCACGTTGCCCTTCGCGGCCTGGCGTCGCACCGTCCTGGTGCGCTACGGGCTGAGCACCCAGAGCTGGGGCGGCTGGGTGGTCGACCTGCTCAAGTCGTACGCGGTCAGCGCGGTCATCGGCGCGCTCGTCCTGCTCGGCTTCTACGCGGTGGTCCGGCTCGCCCCGCGCTGGTGGTGGGCGTTCGGCGCGGCCGGCGCCGCCGCGCTCGTGGTGGTGCTGTCGTTCGTGCTGCCGGTGCTCGTCGAGCCGGTGTTCAACAGGTTCACCCCGATGGAGCCCGGCCCGCTGCGCACCGAGCTGACCGCCATGGCCGCCCGGGACGGCGTGCCGGTCCGCGACGTGCTGGTCGCCGACGCCTCCCGGCGGACCCGGGCGGTCAACGCCTACGTCTCCGGGCTCGGGCCGACCCGGCGGGTGGTGGTCTACGACACCCTGCTGCGCGAGGCCGAGCCGGCCGAGGTGACAAGCGTGGTCGCGCACGAGCTGGGCCACGCCAAGGACCGCGACGTGTGGACCGGCACGCTCATCGGCGCGCTCGGCGCCGCCGCCGCGGTGGTGGCCCTCTACCTGGTCGGCTCCTGGACGCCGCTGCTGCGGCTGGCCGGCGTCGACTCGATCGCCCAACCGCGGGCGTTCCCGCTGCTGATCGCGCTGGTCACGATCGCCGGTCTGGTCGCCACCCCGGTGCAGGCGCTGGTCTCCCGCCGGGTGGAGGCCCGGGCCGACGCGCACGCGCTGGCGCTCACCGGGGACCCGGCCACCTTCGAGGCGATGCAGCGCCGGCTGGCCGGGGTGAACCTGGCCGACCCCGACCCGCCGCGCTGGGAATACCTGTGGTCGGCGTCCCACCCGTCCACCGTGGAGCGGATGGCCGCCGCCCGCGCCTACGCCAGGGAGTCCGGCCGATGAGCCGCACCTTGCTGATCACCAACGACTTCCCGCCGCGTCCCGGTGGCATCCAGTCCTTCGTGCACAACCTCGCGGTCCGCCAGCCACCCGGCTCGGTGGTGGTCTACGCGTCGAGCTGGCGGGGCGCGGAGAAGTTCGACGCCGACCAGCCGTTCGAGGTGGTGCGGGAACGCACCCGGGTGCTGCTGCCCACCCCGCTGGTGGCCCGCCGGGCGGCCCGGCTGGCCCGGGCGTACGACTGCGACACGGTGTGGTTCGGCGCGGCGGCCCCGCTCGGGCTGCTCGCGTCCGGGCTGCGCCGGCGGGCCGGGATCCGCCGCGCGGTGGCGCTGACCCACGGGCACGAGGTGGGCTGGGCGGCGCTGCCCGGCGCCCGCGCCGCGCTGCGCCGGATCGGCCGGGGCGTGGATGTCACCACCTACCTCGGCGAATACACCCGGGTCCGGTTGGCCCGGGCGCTGGACGGGCTGACCGAGCTGCGCCGGCTCGCGCCCGGCGTGGACGTGGAGACCTACCACCCGGACGTCGACGGCGAGCGGGTCCGGCTGCGGCTCGGGCTCGCCGACCGGCCGGTGGTGGTGTGCGTGTCCCGGCTGGTGCCGCGCAAGGGGCAGGACATGCTGATCCGGGCGCTGCCGGAGATCCGCCGCCGGGTGCCGGACGCGGCGCTGCTGGTGGTCGGCGGCGGGCCCTACCGGGCGACGCTGGAGAAGCTGGCCCGGCAGGCCGGCGTGGAGCGGGACGTGGTGTTCACCGGCTCGGTGCCCTCGGCCGAGCTGCCCGCGCACTACGCGGCCGGCGACGTCTACGCGATGCCCTGCCGCACCCGCAACCGGGGCCTGGACGTCGAGGGGCTCGGCATCGTCTACCTGGAGGCGAGCGCGACCGGCCTGCCGGTGGTGGCCGGCGACTCCGGCGGCGCGCCGGACGCGGTCCGCGAGGGCGAGACCGGCTACGTGGTCCGCGGCCGGGACGTCGCCCAGCTCGCCGACCGGGTGGCCACCCTGCTCGCCGACCGGGACCTGGCCCGCCAGCTCGGCGCCGCCGGCCGCGCCTGGGTCGAGCGGGAGTGGCGGTGGGAGACCCAGGCCGAGCGGATGACCTCGCTGCTCGCCGGCTGACCCGCCCGCGAGCGGCCCTCACCGCCTGATCCCGTTCCCCTCGCCGCCTGATCCCCCCCCGCCCCCCCGTGCCCCCGTGCCGGGTGCGCCCGGACGCGCCGCCCGCCCGCCCCCGAGCCGCGCCCCGCCCCGAGGGGGAGGTCGTGGCACTCCGGGCGGACGGCGCGGGCCTCTCGGCGGCGTGTTAAGCGGGGGCCCCTGCTCTACGCAATGCGTTAAGCGGGGCCCCCGCCTTGCGCTCGGCCGGCCACCAGGTGCGCGTACCCAGGTCCAGGGCCAGCGCCGGGATCAGCAGGCTGCGCACCAGGAACGTATCCAGCAGGATGCCGACCGCCACGATCACCCCCATCTGCACCGACGGCACCAGCGGCAGCACCAGCAGGGCGCCGAAGGTGGCCGCCAGCACCACCCCGGCGCTGGTGATCACACCGCCGGTGACGGTGAGCGCCCGCAGCGTCCCGCTCCGGTGCCCGATCGACGCGACCTCCTCCCGGGCGCGGGTCATCAGGAAGATCGAGTAGTCCACGCCGAGGGCGACCAGGAACAGGAACGCCTGCAACGGCACCCCGACGAACAGCCGCGGGTGACCCAGCGCGTCGAGCAGCAGCCCGGCCGCGCCCATCGCGGCCGCGTACGACAGCACCACGCTCGCCATCAGCAGCAGCGGCGCGACGAGCGCGCGCAGCAGGAGCACCAGGACCACCAGGATCACGGCGAGCACCAGCGGGATGACCACCCGGTTGTCCCGGTCCACCGTGCGTCGCTCGTCGAGCAGCGTCGCGGTGCGCCCGCCGACAAGCGCCTCCGCCCCGGGCACCGCGTGCACGGCCGTCCGCAACCGCGCCACCGTGTCCCGGGCCGCGGCGCTGTCCGGGGCGTCGGCGAGCACCGCGGTGACGCGTACCCAGCGGCCGTCGGCGGACCGCTGCGAACCGTCCACCTCGGCCACCCCCGGCACCGCGCGCGCCGCGTCCACCACCCGGCCGGCCGCGCCCGCGGCGGCGGACACCTCGACCGGCGCGGCCGAGCCGCCCGGGTAGTGGCCGGCGACCAGCCGCTGGCCGGTGACCGAGCCGACCTCGGTGGTGAACGACTCGTCGTCGGGCAGGCCCAGGGCGAGGTTGCCGATCCCGAGGGTCAGCGCGGCCAGGGCGACAGCGGTACCCACCCAGACCGCGCGGGGCCGGCGACCGACCAGGCCGGCGACCCGCCGCCACAGGCCGTGGTCGGCGCTGCGGTCCCGCGCGTCCGCGCCGGGGGTGTGGCGCGGCACGAACGGCCAGAACAGCCACCGCCCGCACAGCACCAGCACCGCCGGCAGCAGGGTGGTCATCGCCAGCAGCGCGGCCACGACGCCCACCGCGCCTACCGGTCCCAGGCCGCGGGTGGCGGGCAGGTCCGCGGCGACCAGGCAGAGCAGCCCGAGCGCGACGGTCGCCGCGGAGGCGCCCACCGCGCCGTACGACCGGCGCAGCGCCACCGCCATCGCGGCGTGCCGGTCGGCGTGCCGGCGCAACTCCTCGCGGTAGCGGGCGATGAGCAGCAGGGCGTAGTCCACGCCGACGCCGAACACCAGCACGGTGAGGATGGTCTGGCTCTGGAAGTCCACCGCCAGGCCGGCATGCCGGGCCAGCAGGTAGACGGTGGCGCCGGCGAGCTGGTTGGCGACGCCCACCGCGAGCAGTGGCACCAGCCACAGCAGCGGGCTGCGGTAGGTGACCAGCAGGAGCAGGGCCACGGTGACGGCGGTGGCCAGCAGCAACGCGCCGTCCATCCCGTCGAACGCCTGCCAGACGTCGCTCTCGGCGGCGGCGTCGCCGGTCAGCGCCGTCCGCAGGCCCGGCGCGCCGTCGGCGAGCCGGTCCTGCATGGCGCGTACCGCGTCGGCGCGTCGCTGCTCGTCGGCGCTGACCGGCAGCGAGAACAGCAGCGCCCGGCCGTCGGCACTCGGCACCGGCGGGGAGACCACGCCACCGTCGGCGTACCCGGTGAAGGTCGCCCGGTCGGCGTCGACGCGGGCCCGGTCGGCGGCGGTGAGACCGCTGTCGCGGACGTACACGGCGACGGCCAACTGCCGGCGGGACTCGGGGAAGGCGGCCTCGGCCCGCTGCGCGGCGCGGCTGCTCTCCACGCCGGGCGGCAACGCGCCGAGCGTCGAGTTGTCCTGCGTCTCGCCCAGCTTCAGCGCGAGCGGGCCGGCGAGCGCCAGCAACGCCAGCCAGAGGACGAGGACGGCGTACTTGCCGCGGCGGCCGGCGGGCAGCCGGAGCAATCGGTGCGGGGACATCAGGGTTCCTTCCACTCGTCGCCCGGCGCGGACCGCGGGCCCTGACTCGATCCTTCGGACCGGTGGGCCGCCGGTCAGGGGTGCCGTCCCGACTCCACGGGTGGTGCCAGCACCACAGGCGTCGGGACGGCGGTGCCGGAGAATGAGGTTCGTGGACGCATCGGTGCGCGTACTGCTTCGGACCTGGCTGCGGCCCGCCGCGGTGACCGCCGCCCAGGGGCTGCTGACCGCGCTGCTGTCGCTGACCACCCACGTGGCGCTTGTCGTGCTCTCGCTGGCCGCGTTGCTGCTGATCCCCGCGTTCGGCGTCGGGTTCGCCCTCTTCCCGGTGGTCACCGCCGCGGTCCGGGGGTGCGCCGGGCTGCACCGCCGGCTGGCCCGGTGGAGCGGCGTGGAGATGGCCACGCCCTACCTGCCGGCGCCGGCCGGCGCCCAGTTCGGCACCTGGCGGCGGTTCCGCTGGGTGGTGGGCGACCCGGCGACCTGGCGGGACCTGGCCTGGCTGCTGCCCGGCGCGGTCACCGGCGCGGTGTGCCTGGCCGCGTTCGTCCTGCCGCTGTACGGCCTGGAGGGACTGATCGGCGTGCCGCTGGTGCTGCACGTCGTCGGTGTCTGGTACGGCTACGGCCCGTTCTGGCCGCTCGACAATCTCGTCGAGGCGGTGCTCTGCGTCCCGCTCGGCGCGTTGCTGCTGGCCGTCGGGGTGGCGGCCGGGCGCTGGCTGGTCTGGCTGCACGTGACGTTCGCCGGGTTCTTCCTGCCCCCGACCCGCGGCGCCGAGCTGGCGCTGCGGGTCCGGCAGCTCACCGTCACCCGGGCCGAGGCGGTGGACGCGCAGGCCGCCGAGCTGCGCCGGATCGAGCGGGACCTGCACGACGGCGCGCAGGCCCGGCTGGTCGCGTTGAGCATGAGCATCGGGCTGGCCGAGCAACTGGTCGGCGACGATCCGGAGGCGGTCCGCCGGCTGCTCGCCGAGGCCCGGGAGACAAGCGGCCAGGCCCTCGCCGAGCTGCGCGGGCTGGTCCGCGGCATCCGCCCGCCGGTGCTCGCCGAGCGCGGCCTGCCCGGCGCGGTACGGGCACTGGCGCTGGCCGTGCCGCTGCCGGTGGACGTCACCGTCGACCTGCCGGGCCGGCCGCCCGCCCCGGTGGAGTCGGCCGTCTACTTCGCGGTCGCCGAGGCGCTGGCAAACGTCGGCAAGCACAGTGGAGCCACCCGGGCGTGGGTGGCGCTGCGGCACGACGCCGGGCGACTCGGCGTGGTGGTCGGCGACGACGGGCGGGGCGGGGCGACGGCGGCGGCCGGCGGCGGGCTGGCCGGGACGGGCCGCCGGCTTGCCGCGTTCGATGGGACGATGACGGTGTCCAGCCCGACCGGTGGGCCCACCGTGATCAGCATGGAGCTGCCGTGCGCGTTGTCATCGCCGAGGATCTCGCCCTCCTCCGGGACGGGCTGACCCGGATCCTGGAGGCGTTCGGCTGCCGGGTGGTGGCGGCCGTCGACAACGGACCGTCCGTGCTGCCCGCGCTGACCGCGCACCGGCCGGACGTCGCGGTGATCGACGTACGGCTGCCGCCGACGTTCACCGACGAGGGGTTGCAGGCGGCCGTGCGGGCTCGCGTCGAGCTGCCCGGCCTGCCGGTGCTGGTGCTGTCCCAGCACGTCGAGCAGCTCTACGCCCGTGAGCTGCTGGCCGACCGGCGCGGCGGCGTCGGCTACCTGCTCAAGGACCGGGTGTCCCACGTGGACCAGTTCGTCGACGCGGTGCGCCGGGTCGCGGCCGGCGGCACCGTGATGGACCCGGAGGTGGTGGCCCAGTTGCTGGCCCGCCGCGACGGCGCCGGGCCGCTGTCCGAGCTGACCGCGCGGGAGCGCGAAGTGCTCGCGCTGATGGCCGAGGGCCGCTCGAACGCGGCGGTGGCGGCCCGGCTCTTCGTCACCGAGAAGGCCGTCGACAAGCACATCAACAACATCTTCAGCAAGCTGCGGATGCCGCCGTCCGGCGACGACAACCGGCGGGTGCTGGCCGTGCTGGCCTACCTGGACGGGGCGGACACCCGCCGCTCCCCGAGCTGACCCCACCCGCGCTCCGCGCGGCGGCGCCGTGCCCTCGTGCGCCTGCCTCCAGGTGTCGAGAAGGGGCCCCGCCTCACGCCGCGGGCGCGTGGGTGAGGTGCTGCCGCGCCGGGCCGGGGCGGCCGAAGTGCCAGCCCTGCCCCGCGTCACAGCCGATGGCGCGCAGCCGGTCCGCCTGGTCGGCCGTCTCCACGCCCTCGGCGGTCACCGTGAGGTCGAGCGCGTGCGCCAGCGAGACCAGCGAGGCGAGGATCCGCTCGTCGGTACGGGCGCCCGGGTCGCCGGCCGGCGCGCGCAACCCGGTGACGAACTCGCCCGCCACCTTCATCTCGTCGACCGGCAGGTCCCGCAGGTAGGCCAGGTTGCAGTAGCCGGTGCCGAAGTCGTCGATGGCCACCCGCACGCCCAGGTCGCCCAGCACCCGCAGGGCCCGGACCGGCTCGACCACGGTGCTCATCATGGTGCTCTCGGTGATCTCCAGTTGCAGCCGCTCCGGGGGCAGGCCGGTGCGCCCGAGCACGCCGCGCACCTCGGTCACCAGGTCGGGGCGGTGCAGTTGGCGCACGGCCAGGTTGACGCTGACGAACGGGGGCGCCTCGCCCGCGGCCGCCCAGGTGCCCGCCTCGCGGCACGCCTCGGCGAGCACCCAACTGCCGAGCCGGACGATCAGGCCGGTCTCCTCGGCCAGGGGGATGAAGCTGTCCGGCCGGAGCACCCCCAGCTCGGGGTGCCGCCAGCGCACCAGCGCCTCCATGCCGAGCACCCGGCCGTCGCGCAGCGACGTCAGCGGCTGGTAGTCGAGGTAGAACTCGCCCCGGTCCAGCGCGGCCGGGATCGCCGCGGAGAGCGCGTACCGGGTCAGCTCCCGGCGGTTGCGGTCGGCGTCGAACAGCGACCAGCGGGCCCCGCCGGCGGCCTTGGCCCAGTGCAGCGTGCTGTCCGCCGCGCGCATCAGCTCCATCGGCGAGGTGCCGGACACCTGCCGTTCCACGATGCCGATGCTCGCCGAGACGGTCAGCTCGTGCCCGTCCACAAGCGCCGGTTCGCGTACCGCGTCCAGCGCCGCCTCGGCGACCTTGACCGCGTCGTCGGTGCCGGCGGTGCGCTCGACCAGGATCACGAACTCGTCGCCGCCGAGGCGGGCCACCAGGTGCTCGCCGAGCGCCCTCTGCAGCCGCTGCGCCACGGTCACCAGCAGCGCGTCGCCGACCTGGTGGCCGAGGGAGTCGTTGACCACTTTGAACCGGTCCAGGTCGAGGAAGCAGACCCCGACCCGGTCGGCGCCCCGGCCGGGCGTGGCGATCGCGGCGGTCAGCCGCTCGGTGAACAGGGTGCGGTTCGGCAGGTCGGTCAGCGGGTCGTGGGTGGCCTGGTGCCGGAACCGGGCCTCGCTGTCGCGCAGCGCCCGTTCGGCCTGCGCGCGGGCCATCATGGCGGCCCGGCGGATGGACTCCTGCTCGTCGAGCGTGCGGTCGCGCAGCGCCCGGGCGTAGCCGGTGGTGACGGTGGCGAGCAGCCGGGCCATCCGGTCGTCGACGTCGTCGACGACCAGGTCGAGGTCGCGGACCAGCCGAAGTTGGATCACCTCGACGGTACGGCCCAACCCCTCCGCCGAGGCGATGTGCGACTGCACCAGCTCCGCGCCCACCTGCTGGCCGATCCGCAGGTCGAACGGGTCGGCGCGCATCGCCTGCGCCAACCGGTCGGTGAGGCGTTGCAGCATCTCCTCGAGCTGGGCCTGGGTCATCGGCAGGTAGCTGGTCCCGGACACCGCCTTGGCCCAGGCCCGGGCGAAGACGCCGGGACGGCGGCCCGCCGGCGCGGCCACGTCGTCAGGCACCGAGCCGCCCGACCCCGCCCATGAACACCGCCCGCTCGGCGTGCTCCGCCTGGTCCGGCGCGTCCGGCCGCCACTGCGGCACCCACACCACGCCCGGGTCGACCAGCTCGAAGCCCGCGAAGAGCGCGGTCAGCTCGGACCGGCCACGGATGAACAGTTGGCTGTCGGTGCGCCGGTAGACCCGCTCCGCCTCGGCCCGCTCGCCGGTGCCGTCGCGGCCGTCGTCGCTGGCCTGGGAGAGCACCAGGTGGCTGCCGGGCGCCAGCGCGGCGCGCAGCCGCCGCAGGATCTCCTCCGGATGGTCGGAGTCCGGGACGAAGTGCAGCACCGCCACGATCATCACCGCTACCGGCTCGGAGAAGTCGAGCAGCCGGGTGACGTCCGGATGGCCGAGGATCGCCTCCGGGTGGCGCAGGTCCTCCTGGAGCACCACGGCCCGCTCGTTGCCGGCCAGGATCTCCTGGCTGTGCGCCACGGCCACCGGGTCCACGTCGACGTAGACCACCCGGGAGGCCGGGTCCATCCGCTGGGCGATCTCGTGCACGTTGCCCACGGTGGGGATGCCGGAGCCGATGTCCAGGAACTGGCGCACGCCGGCCCCGACCAGGTAGTGCACCGCCCGGCGGAGGAAGGCGCGGTTGGCCTGCGCCATCAGCGGGGCCTCCGGCACCGCCTCCACCATCGCCCGGGCGGCGGCCCGGTCGGCCGCGAAGTTGTGCGACCCGCCCAGGTAGTAGTCGTACATGCGGGCGACGCTCGGGCGCTCGATGTCGATCGTCTCGGGTGCCCAGTCCGGCCGCTGCATGTCCCTGCCCCTTGGGTGTCGGCGACTCGCGGCCTCACCGCCGCGCGGATCACCCGGGTATTCTGCCCGCCCGTCGTCGTGGTGCAAAGACCGCCGTCGCTGCGCGTCCGGCCGCTCACCGTGCGCGGTCACCGCCGGCCCGGAATGCCGGAGAGGCCCGCGTCCGGCGTACGGACTCGGGCCTCTCCGGCGGTGGACGTCAGAACTTCGGCGCGTCGGGGGCCTCCAGCAGCCCCAGTCGCAGCGCGGTCATCAGCGCCTGGGCCCGGTTGGCCGCGCCCAGCTTCTCGTAGAGCTTGGAGATGTGGGTCTTGGCGGTCGACTCGCTGACGAAGAGCTGCTTGGCGATGCCGGCCACGCTCATGCCGTCGGCGAGCAGCCGCAGCACCTGACCCTCGCGCGGGCTGAGCTGCGGGCCGGACGGCGCCAGCCGGCGCTTCATCGCCTCGGCCAGGTCGGCCGCGGTGAACGCGCTGGGGGAGGAGGCGGCGTGCCGGGCGGCGGCCACCACCTCGTCGGCCGGGGCGGTCTTCGGCACGAACGCGCTCGCCCCCGCCTCCAGCGCGCCGAAGAGCTGGTCGTCGCCGGCGTACATGGTCAGCACGACGATGCCCATCGAGGCGCTGGACTTGCGCAGCGCGCGGGTGGCCTCGAGGCCACTGCCGTCGGGCAGCCGCAGGTCCATGATCACCACGTCGGGCTGGAGCGCGCCGGCCTGGCGCACGCCCTCCGCGGCGGTGGCGGCCTCGCCCACCACCTCGAACTGGCGGTCCCGCTCGAAGGCGTGTCGCAGACCCTTGCGGATCAGGTCGTGGTCGTCCACAAGGAGAACCTTGGTCCGGGTGGCCGGTGTCGGGCTGGTGGTCATCCTCGGGTTACTCCCCTTCTGCTGCTGCGGCGCTGCCGCGCACCTTATCGCGCCGGGGCGACGAGCCGAGTACCACCGCCACGGTTGTGCCGCTGGGTTGCCGCGGCCTGATCTCCAACCGGCCTCGGATACGTTCCGCCCTCTCCGTCATGATCGCAAGACCATAGTGCCCCTCGGGGCGCTGGTCACCGATGCCGTGACCGTCATCCGACACTTCGATCCGGGCGTACGGGGGATCCACCTCGCACGTGACCCAGAGGTTCGACGCGCCGGCGTGCTTGCGCGCGTTGGTCACCGCCTCCTGGGCGATGCGCAGCAACTCGGCCTCGGTGGCGGCCGGCAGCCGGGCGGTGGACTCGTCCAGGGACAGGTTGACCCGCAGGCCGCCGGAGGCGCCGACGGTGCGGGCGTACTCGGCGATGGCGGCGGCCAGGCCCCCGTGCCGGTCCACCTCGCTGCGCAGCTCGAACAGGCTGAGCCGCAGTTCCTGGATCACCCGGGTGACCTCTTGGCGCAGCGTGCGCAGCGAGTCGGCGGTCTCCTCGGCGTCGTCGTGCACGGTGGCCAGCGCGTTGTCGATGCCGTAGCCGACCATGACCAGCTCCTGCGCCACCCCGTCGTGGATCTCCCGGGCCAGCCGCTGCCGCTCCTCGTTGGTGGCCAGCGAGCGCACCTCGTCGAAGAGCAGCGCGGCCTCCAGCCGCAGGGCCGCCGGGCCGGTCAGCGCGGTCACCCGGGACACCACCGGCGGCGGGTAGGCGGCGCCGGTGTCCGCCTCGATCACCACCAGGCCGACCGTGCGTACGCCGGCGACCAGCGGCACGATCAGCGCGGACACCTCGCCGGAGTGCCGGGACCGGGCCTGCGAGCGGGCCGAGACGGTCGGCTGCTGGCTGGCCCAGGCGTCGGCGATGGCCGAGTCGGCGTCGAGCGTGGTCTCCCAGTCGACCCGGTCCGCGCCGATCTGGGCGAGCACCACCAGCCGGCCCCCGCCGCTGGCGGAGAGCACCGCGCCCCGGTCGGTCTTCGCGACCACCCGCAGCTCCTCCAGCAGGTGTTCGGAGATGCCGCCCGGGTCGAGGGTGGCGCCGGGCAGTTGGCGGGCGACCGTCCGGAGCTGGGTCAGCAGCCGGGTCGCCTCGGCGTACGGCTGGGGTTTGCCCTCGCCGCGGACCCGCATCACCCGCTGGAGCGTGCCGGCGGTGTAGAGGCCGAGGCCGGCCAGGATCAGCCACTGGGCGCAGACCGCCAGATAGCCCACCTGGCCGAGCTGCGGGTCACCGCCGACCTCGGTGAACGCGGCGCTGGCGATGAGCGTCGCCGCCGCCACCGCGAGCAGCGCGGCGCCCTCGCGGAACCGGCGGCGCAGCGCGGTCACGGTGACCGGCACGGCGAGGTACGGCAGCACCGCGGAGGCGCCCAGCCCGTCGGTGACGCCGGTGAGCTGGGTGTCGGCGGCGACCTGACTGGCCGCCAGCCCGAGCACCACCACCTCGGCGAACCGGCTGATCGGGGCGAGCAGCCGGTGCTGCGGGGCGAGCACGGCGGGCAGCCCGGCGAGGCCGAGCAGGGCGATCCACCAGAGCTGGGCGGGATCGCGGGTGGCGAACAGGGTCAGGGCGGCGACCAGCGCGAGGACGACCGCGCGGGCGCCGACCGCGAGGAGTTGCGTCGGCGGCGGTCCGGATGTGGAGGCGGGCACCTGACGGATGGTAGTCAGCGCTGGTAGATCTCCGCGATCTCCGTGGCGTACGTCTTGTGCACGACCTGTCGCTTGACCTTCAACGACGGGGTCAGCTCGCCGGTCGCCTCGGTGAAGTCCTGCGGCAGGATCCGGAACACCTTGATCGCCTCGGCCTTGGACACGGACAGGTTGGCCTGGTCGACCGCGGCCTGCACCTCGGCCCGCAGCGCCTCGTCGTCGCGCAGCTCGGCCACGCTCGTGGTCTCCGGGCGCCCCTGGCCGGCCAGCCACTTCGGCAGCGCCTCCTCGTCCAGGGTGACGAGCGCCGCGATGAACGGCTGCCGGTCGCCGACGACGACGCACTGGCTGACCAGCGGGTGCGCCCGGACCTGGTCCTCCAGCACCGCCGGGGCGACGTTCTTGCCGCCGGCGGTCACGATGATCTCCTTCTTCCGGCCGGTGATGCTGAGGTAGCCGTCCTCGTCGAGCTGGCCCAGGTCGCCGGTGCGGAACCAGCCGTCGCTGGTGAGCGCCTCGGCGGTGGCCGCCTCGTTGTGCCAGTAGCCCTGGAAGACGATCTGCCCGGAGATCAGGATCTCGCCGTCGTCGTCGATCCGGACGGTGACGCCGGGCAGCGGGCGGCCGACCGTGCCGATCCGGGTGCCGGTGGGCAGGTTGGCGGCGGCGGCGGGCGCGGTCTCGGTGAGGCCGTACCCCTCGCAGATGGTCACCCCGACGCCGCGGAAGAAGTGTCCGAGCCGGGCGCCGAGCGGCGCGCCGCCGGAGATGGCGTCGCGGCACCGGCCGCCCATCGCGGCCCGCAGCTTGCCGTAGACCAGCCTGTCGAAGAGGGCGTGCTGGGCGCGCAGCGCCAGGCCCGGGCCGCCCGGGGTCTCCTGGGCCTCGCTCCAGGCGATGGCGACCTTCTCCGCCCGGTCGAAGATCTTGCCCTTGCCGTCGGCCTCGGCCTTCTGCCGGGCGCCGTTGTAGACCTTCTCGAAGACCCGGGGTACGGAGAGCACGAACGTCGGCTTGACGTCCTGCAGCTCGCCGACCAGGTTGCTGGTGTCCGCGCAGTGCGCCATGGTGGCCCGGGCCTGCACCACGCCGACCTGGATGAGCCGGGCGAACGCGTGCGCCAGCGGGAGGAAGAGCAGGGTGGAGGCGCCCTCGCGGAACAGGTTGGGCAGCACCGGCACCGCGTTGGCGATGTCGGCGTAGATGTTGCGGTGGCTCAGCACGCAGCCCTTGGGCCGGCCGGTGGTGCCGCTGGTGTAGATGATCGTGGCGATGTCGTCGGCCTTGAGCGTGGAGCGGCGCACCTCGACCTCGGCCGGGTCCACCGACGCGCCGGCGGCGACCAGGTCGTCCACCGCGTCCAGCTCGATCTGCCAGACCTCGCGCAGCTCGGGCAGCCGGTCCCGGACGCCGGCGACGAGCGTCGCGTGGGCGGTGCTCTCCACCACCACGGCCACCGCGCCGGAGTCGCCCAGGATCCAGGCGGCCTGCTCGGCGCTGGAGGTCTCGTAGATCGGCACGGTGACCGCGCCCGCCGCCCAGATCGCGTAGTCGAACAGGGTCCACTCGTAGCGGGTGCGGCTCATCAGCGCGACCCGGTCGCCGGGGGAGACCCCGGCCGCGACCAGGCCCCGGGCCACCGCGACCACCTCGTCGCGGAACTGCCGGCAGGTCACCTCGACGCGGGCGGTCGCGCCGGCCGTGCCGGTGGTCCGGACGAACTGCACCGCGTCCGGGGCGACCTCGGCGTTTTCCCAGACCGGGTCGGTCAGGTTTGCCGCGTCGCCGACGGTGACGATCGGCGGAACGGAGAACTCGCGCACCTGAACTCCCTCGTGCTCGCACCGGCGGGGGCCGGCCTGGTCGGCTGAGTCGAAACCTACCCGCCCGCCTGGCCGGGCGGCCGGGTAGCCTCCCCCCATGGCGGACTCCTCCACCCAGTCGATCATCATCGGCGCGTCACCGGACCGGGTGGCGGCGGTCATCTGCGACTTCCCCCGCTACCCGGAGTGGACCGAGGCGGTGCGCCGGGCTGAGGTGGTCGAGGAGTACGAGGACGGCTACGCCAGCCAGGTCCGGTTCACGCTCGACGCGGGCGTGATGGCCGACGACTACGTGCTGGCCTACGAGTACGCCGAGGACATCTCCCGGATCGAGTGGCACCTGGTCGCGCCGTCGCGGATGCAGCGGTCCCAGCGCGGGTCGTACGACCTGGTCGGCAACCCGGACGGGACGACCACGGTGACCTACACGCTCGAGGTGGAGCTGTCCGTGGCGACGCTCGGCATGTTCCGTCGCAAGGCCGAGAAAATGATCATGGATGCGGCGTTGAAGCAGCTCAAGCGCCGGGTAGAGACACCCGGTGCGGCAGACTGATCCCGATCGCCGTCCCGGTCGTCACGCTTGAGGAGCCGAACCATGGGCACCACCGATCCGGGTTCGGCCCGGGAAGAGGCCGAGCGCCTCGTCGTCTCGTTGCTGGCCACCGCGCGGCTCGCCGCCGCCTCCGCCGGGTCGGGCCGGGGCCCGCTCGGTGGGATGCTCTCGGGTGTCCTCGGTCACAGCCCCGGCGACGCCGGTACCGGTTTCGCCACCGGGTCGGCGGAATGCTGCGTCTGTCCGCTCTGCCGCGGGATCGCCGCGTTGCGTGACCCGAGTCCGGAGTTCGCCGAGCGGCTCGCCACCGGCGCCGGCGACCTCGCGGCCGGTGTGGCCAGCATGTTGCGGGCGTTCGCGCCGCCGGCCCCGGGCGACCCGGCCGGCCCGGCGGCGCCGGGCGGCCCGGCGGCGCCCGGCGATCCGGGCGGTCCCGCGCCGGCCGGGTCCGCCGACCACGTGTGGCGCGAGGCGACCCGCACCGGGCATGATTCTCAGCCGGCACCCGAGCAGGACGTCTGGTCCGCCGCCACCCGGGGGGCGGACGAGTCCGATCCGGGTGCCTCGTCGCAACCGCCCGCCGAAGCCGCCGGGCCGGACGAGCCGGCGGCGAGCCGGCCGCCGGCCGGTCCTCGGGTGGTGCCCGCCTCACGGGCGCCCGACGAGGCGGGCGCGGACGCACCAGGCGACGGGGCCTGACCACCGGACATCCCGGGAGCGCACGGCCGGTTCGGCCGGTGCCGGGGCAGCACAGCAGAGGGGAGTGGCAGCGGTGACGCTGACCATCGGAGTCGACGTCGGTGGCACGAAGGTGGCCGGCGGTGTCGTGGACGACACCGGCGCGGTACTCGTGCAGACGCGACGGGACACCCCCGCGGACGACGTGGCCAAGACCCGCGACGTCATCATCGAGGTGGTCACCGAGCTGACCGCCGGCCGTACCGTCGAGGCGGTCGGCATCGGCGCGGCCGGCTGGATCGACGCCTCCCGCTCCACCGTGCTGTTCGCCCCCAACCTGGCCTGGCGGGACGAACCGCTGCGCGAGTACGTCGGCAACGCCACCGGCCTGCCGGTGATCGTGGAGAACGACGGGAACGTGGCCGCCTGGGCGGAGTTCCGCTACGGCGCGGCCCGCGCCGCCGACGACTCGATGGTCATGTTCACCATCGGCACCGGCGTCGGTGGTGGCATCGTGCTCGGCGGCGAGCTCGTGCGCGGCGCCAACGGCATCGCGGCCGAGCTGGGGCACATGCTCACCGTGCCGGACGGCCACCAGTGCGGATGCGGGCGGCTCGGCTGCATCGAGCAGTACGCAAGCGGCAGCGCGCTGGTCCGTTTCGCCCGGGCCGCCGCCCGGCAGGAGCCGCACCGCGCCACCGCGTTGCTGGAGCTGGCCGACGGCGAGGCCGAGGCGATCACCGGCCCGATGGTGACCGCCGCGGCCAAGGGCGGCGACCCGGTCTCCACCGAGGCGTTCGCCCAGGTCGGCCGCTGGCTCGGCACCAGTCTCGCCGACATGGCGCAGATCCTCGATCCGCAGGTGCTGGTGGTCGGCGGCGGCGTGATCGACGCCGGTGACCTGCTGCTCGGCCCGACCCGGCGGTCGTTCGCCGACGCGCTGGCCCAGCGCAGCCGCCTGCCGGTGGCCGAGGTGCGCCCGGCCGAGCTGGGCAACACCGCGGGCGTGATCGGCGCCGCCGACCTGGCTCGGCGGATCTGACGTGGCGGGCCCGGGTGTGCCGCTGCGGGTGCTGTCGTACAACGTCCACTCGCAGCGCGACGACACGGCCGCGCTGGCCGAGGTGGTGCGGGAGGCCGAACCGGACGTGGTGATCGTCCAGGAGGGACCGCGCCGGTTCCGGTGGCGGCAGAAGTGCGCCACGCTCGCCGACTCCTTCGGACTGGTGGTCGCCGCCGGCGGTCTGCCCTCGCTGGGCAACCTGCTGCTGACCAGCCTGCGGGTCCGGGTCACCGACACCCGGTGCGAGCGCTACCCGCTCACCCCGGGCCGGCACCTGCGCGGCGCCGCGTACGCGCGGTGCCGCGTCGGCGGCGTCGACTTCCTGCTGGCCGGCTCGCACCTGTCCACCGACCCGGTGGAGCGGCCCGCCCAGGCGGCGGCGTTCAAGCGGGAGCTGGCCGCGTCCCCGCTGCCGGTGGTGGCCGGCGCGGATCTCAACGAGGGGCCGGACGGGCCGGCCTGGCGGACCGTGGCGGAGGGGTTGACCGACACCGCGGTCGCCGCCGACCGGGCCGACCGGCACACGTTCTCCTGCGCCGATCCGCGGCGACGCATCGACGCGCTCTTCGTCGACCCGCGGATCACCGTGGTCGACTACGACGTGGTCGACACGCCCCGGACCCGCCGCGCCAGCGACCACTTCCCGGTCCTGGTCGACCTGCTGCTGCCGACCGCCGGCTGACCGCGCCCGCCGCCCGCGACGGTGCGATGCGGGTGGTGCGTCGCGGGCGGTGCGCGTGCGAGCCGGAGGCATTGCCGAATGCCGCGACGGAGCGTGACGTGCCGGCGGGCGGGAGGCCTCGCCCGCCGGCGCCTTTGCTCTGCACCCATATGCGCACCAGTCACCCGACGTGACTGCGGCGGTGACGCGAGCTTGGCTGAGCCGCGCGGGTTCGCCCAGCTCAGGGCGGTGCTGCGTCCGTGGCTGCAGAGCAAAGGCGCGGAAGAGGAACGACCGACCCGCGGCCCCGCCGTCACGCGGGGTGAGACAGCCGTGGTGACCGTGCGTCAGGCCGATCGCCGGGCCGGGCCGTGCGGCAGCCGCACGGTGCCCGGGGCGGCTGGACAACGGCGGGCATTCTCGGCAGGATTTCGCACCGACCGGCATACGTGCCGCACAAAAGGAGATGTTCCGGTGCCCTCCTCCACCGACCTCGACCGTCCCGACCCGGATCCCACGGCCGCCCCCCGCCGGGACGACCGGCCGGTCTCCGACCGGGGGGACACGGTCTGCGTCATCGGCGCCGGCGCCAGCGGGCTGACCGCCGTGAAGAACCTCCGCGAGGCCGGCTTCGGCGTGGACTGCTACGAGCGGGAGACAGGCGTCGGCGGGGCGTGGAACTGGCGACACGACCGCAGCCCGGTCTACGCCAGCACCCACCTCATCTCGTCCCGCCCGTTCACCCAGTTCCCGGACTTCCCGATGCCGGACGACTGGCCGGACTACCCGCACCACGCCCAACTGCTGTCCTACTTCGAGCGGTACGCCGACCACTTCGACCTGCGCCAGCACGTCTGGTTCGGCACCGAGGTGGTCCGGGTCGAGCCGGTCGAGGGGGGCCGGTGGGACGTGACCACCCGCAGCACCGGCGGCTACGGCCCCGAACGCACCTCCCGGTACGCCGCCGTGGTGCTGGCCAACGGCCACAACTGGTCGCCCAAGCTGCCCCGCTACGAGGGGCTGGAGCAGTTCCGTGGCGAGGTCATGCACGCCTCGTCCTACAAGGACCCGGCCCAGTTGCGGGGCAAGCGGGTGCTCGTGGTCGGCGCCGGCAACACCGGCTGCGACATCGCGGTCGAGGCGGCCCAGCAGGCGTCGCACTGCTGGCACTCCACCCGGCGCGGCTACTGGTACGCCCCGAAATACGTGCTCGGCCGCCCGGCCGACCAGGTCAACGACACGCTGCTGGCGCTGCGGGTGCCGCTGCGGGTGCGGCAGTGGCTCTACCACTGGACGCTGCGGCTGACCGTCGGCGACCTGACCCGGTTCGGCCTGCCCAAGCCCGACCACCGGGTCTACGAGACGCACCCGATCGCCAACAGCCAGCTCGTCTACTACGTCGGACACGGCGAGATCACCCCGGTGCCGGACGTGGCCCGGTTCCACGACCGCGCGGTCGAGCTGACCGACGGGCGCCGGATCGACCCGGAGCTGGTCGTCTTCGCCACCGGATACCTGCCGCGCTTCGAGTTCATGCAGGGCCGGGTGCTCGGTGACGACGACGGCTCCGGCAAGCCCCGGCTGTGGCTGAACGCGTTCAGCGCCGGCCACCCCACGCTCGCCGTGGTCGGCCTGGTCCAGCCGGACTCCGGCATCTTCACCATCTCGCACTGGCAGAGCGTGCTCTTCGCCCGACTGCTCACGCTGCGCGTCACCCGGCCGGAGCAGGTCGCCGCGTTCGACCGCCGGGTCCGCGCCGGCCTCGGCGAGCGGTACTCGGCGAAGGTCAAGGACAGCACCCGGCACTGGTTCGAGGTCGGACACGCCGACTACCTGCGCGCGCTGCAGAAGGCGCTGCACGAGCTGGAGGGATCCACATGACCACCACCGGGCGGGTGCGAGTGGTCCGGGCCTGGGAGTGGGCCCGGCCGGAGCGGCCGGTGCGCCGCGAGGTGCTGGCCGCCGTCCCGGAGCAGGACGAGGCCAAGCCGCCGCTGCTGTTCGTGCCCGGCTTCGGCCACGGCGCGTGGGCGTTCGCCGAGCACTGGCTGGGCCACGCCGCCGGTCGCGGCTTCCCGGCGTACGCGGTCAGCCTGCGCGGGCACGGCGGCAGCGAGCCGGCGCCGGAGGCGACGCTGCGCGCGTACACCCATGACGTAGTCCAGGTGGCGGCGAGCCTGCCGCGGCAGGCGGTGCTGGTGGGGCACGGCGCCGGCGCCCGGGTGGTGGCGCACGCGCTAGCCCGCTACCCGGCGCGGGCCGCGGTGCTGGTGGCGCCGGTGCTCGGCGGCTGGGCGACGTTCGGCACGGCGTTGCGCCGTAACCCGGCCGGCACGCTGCCGGCGGTCTTCGGCGCCGGCCTGCGGCTCAACCGGCGGCAACTGTTCAGCCGGGAGCTGCCGGACGCGGACGCCCGCCGCCACCTGGCCCGGCTGGGCCGGGCCGGCCGCCGCGCGCAGTGGCAGTTGCTCACCGGCCGGCAGCCGGAGCCGTCGGTGGGCCGGCCGCCGGTGCTGGTGCTGGGCAGCCCGGACGACCGGGTCCTGCCGGCGACGGCGCTGACCCGGGCGGCCCGCCGGCACGCCTCGGCCCCGCTGCTCTTCCCCGGCATGGGCCACGACCTGATGCTCGACGCCCGCTGGCGGGAGCCGATCGACGCGATCCTGGACTGGTTGGACAAGGACCCGGCGCCCACCGCGGGGTGAGCGCCGGGTCGCCGGCTCAGCGGGTGGCGGGCCGGCGGCCGACAAGCGACCCGCTCTCCTCCAGCGCGCTCAGGTAGGATGCGGCCCAGGCGTGGATGTCGTTGTGCGCCAGGTGTTCCCGCATCGCGCGCATCCGGGCCGCCACGTCCTCCGGGCCGGCCCGCAGCGCGGCGAGCAGCCCCTGCTTCAGACCGTCCAGGTCGTGCGGGTTGACCAGGTACGCCTGCTCCAGCTCGGCGGCCGCGCCGGCGAACTCGCTGAGCAGCAGCGCGCCGGTGCCGTCGACCCGGGCCGCCACGTATTCCTTGGCGACCAGGTTCATCCCGTCGCGCAGCGGGGTCACCGCCATCACGTCGGCGACCCGGTAGAGCGCGACCAGCTCGGCCCGGTCGAACGGCTGGGTGAGGTAGTGGATCGCCGGCTCGCCGACCCGGCCGAACTCGCCGTTGATCCGGCCCACCTGGTGCTCCACCCGGTCGCGCAGGATCTGGTACTGCGCCACCCGGTCTCGGCTGGGCACCGCCACCTGCACCAGCACCGTGTCCCGGACCTTGACGTCACCGCTGGCCAGCAGCTCGCGGTAGGCCTTGAGCCGTTGCTCGATGCCCTTGGTGTAGTCCATCCGGTCGACGCTGAGGATCACCTTCTCCGGCTGGCCCAGGTCCTGCCGCAGCCGGCGGGCCCGGTCGGCGACCTCGGGCCGGGCGGCCAGCGCGGACATCTCGGCGGTGTCGATGGCGACCGGGAACGCGCCGATGCGGACCACCCGGTCGTCCACCCCGATCCGCCTGTCGGTCGCGGACAGGCCGAGCACCTTCGCGGCGAGCTGGGCGAAGTTGTGCGCCGCCTGGGCCCGCTGGAAGCCGATCAGGTCGGCGCCGAGCATCCCGCGCAGCAGCTCGGAGCGGCGGGGGAGCTGCATGAACAGCTCCGGCGGCGGGAACGGCACGTGCAGGAAGAAGCCGATCCGCAGGTCCGGGCGGAGCGCGCGGAGCAGGCCGGGCACGAGTTGCAGGTGGTAGTCCTGCACCCAGACCAGCCCGCCCGGCTCGGCCACCTCGGCGGCGGCCTCGGCGAACCGCTGGTTGACCCGCTGGTACGCCTCCCACCAGCGGCGGTGGTATTCCGGCTGCTCCACCGCGTCGTGGTAGAGCGGCCAGAGGGTGGCGTTGGCGAAGCCCTCGTAGTGGTCGCGGAAGTCCTCGGCGTTCAGCGCGACGGTGCGCATCCGGACCCCGTCCACGTCGGGCAGCTCGGGCGCGGGGCCGGTGCCGCCGGCCCAGCCCACCCAGGTGGCCGGGGTGTGCCGGAGCAGCGGGTGCAGGGCGCTCACCAGGCCGCCGGGGCTGCGGCGCCACTCGAAGGCGCCGTCCGGCGCCACACTGTCGTCGATGGGGAGGCGGTTGGCCACCACCACGAGGGGGCTCTGTCGCATCGGGCAATCCGCTCAGCAGGGGTACCGGCGACCGGGTCAAGGCGCAAACCGGACAGCCGGTGCGGGACGTGACGTTCAGCGGTATTCCTACTGACCGTAAGTTACACCCCTGTTACACCTTTGACCCGGGGCGTGCGGCGTCCCGCGATCCGGGCAGGCGCCCGGACGCCGGTCAGACGACCGCGCCGTCGTCCGGGTCGTGGTCGTCCCGGTCGCCTGGTCGCAGCCGCCAGATGAGCATCACGAACCCGGCCAGGATGCCGGTGAAGCCGAGCAGCGTCACCACCGACGGGTCGACGAGCGACATCACCGTGGGGGACAGGAACAGCAGGAAGCCGAGCACGATGCTGAGCACGCCGAGCACGGCGTATTTCGAGAAGCGCGGCAGCGGGGGTGGCGGGGGAGGGGTGTAGTGCTCCTCCTCGGACGCGTCGTCCGGCAGGCCGGCGCCGAACGTGTCCAGGCCGTCCAGCAGCGACGGCTCGTCGTGCCGGTCACGGCTCACCGAGATGCCGGAGACGTCCGCGGCGTAGGGCAGCCGCCGCACGTCGGTGGCGGTCGGGCCGGCCGGCTCCTCGCTGCGGCCGGTGGCGCCGCCACCCGGCCCGGCCGGGTCGTCGACGTCCTCCGCGGCCGGCCAGGGGTGGCTGCCGGCGGTCGGCCCGGTGTGGAACCCGGCCACGATCTTGGCCCACTCGGCCTCGATGTCCGGCTCGTCGGCGCGCTCCGGCTCGCCGCCGCCCTCGTCGGCGAGCTGGGTGAGGTAGTCGCGGGCGGTGGTCAGGTGGAACCGGTCGACGTAGAGCCGGTCGACCGGCCGGGCCGGGACCGTGGTGGTGCGGGTCACCGGATTCAGGTCGGCGGAGGGTTGGAGGTAGGCGGCGATGCCGCCGGCCGCCAGCACGTCGAGCAGGTGCTCGCCCACGCGCGGATCGACGTCGCCCGCGACCGCGTACTCGGCCGCGTCGAGCCCGTTGTCCCGCCGCCCTCGGCGGGGCCCGCCCCCTGACACCGGACACCCCCTTCACCGCGGCCTGACGTCGTGCCCTGAATCCTGACACGTCGGGGCCCGGTTCCGGGAGTGCGTTGTGGCGCGGCGTACGTGGTTCGTACCCTCATCCCGGACGATCCCCCGCGTCACCACCCGATCCGGAAGGACCCCGGTGCTGTACTGGCTGCTGAAGTACATCATCCTCGGCCCGTTGCTGCGGCTGGTCTTCCGCCCGCAGGTCGAGGAGCTGGCGCACGTGCCGGCCACCGGTCCGGTGATCCTGGCCAGCAACCACCTCTCCTTCTCGGACTCGATCTTCACCCCGCTGATCGTCAAGCGAAAAGTCACCTTCATCGCGAAAGCCGAATACTTCACCGGTCGGGGCCTGAAGGGGTGGCTGACCAAGCTGTTCTTCGTCGGCTCCGGCACCATCCCGGTCGACCGCTCCGGCGGTCGCGCCGCCCGGGCCGCGCTCGACACCCAGCTTCAGGTGCTGCGGGCCGGCGGGATCGCCGGCATCTACCCGGAGGGCACCCGCTCGCCGGACGGCCGGCTCTACCGGGGCAAGACCGGGGTGGCCCGGCTCGCCCTGGAGAGCGGCGCCCCGGTGGTTCCGATGGCCATGCTCAACTCCGACGCCATCCAGCCCACCGGGCAGATCATCCCCAACCTGGGCCGGGTCCGGATCCGCTTCGGTCCGCCGCTCGACTTCTCCCGCTACGCCGGCCTGGCCGGTGACCGGTTCGTCGAGCGGGCCGTGACCGACGAGATCATGTACGAGCTGATGGAACTCTCCGGCCGGGAGTACGTCGACACGTACGCGCAGAAGGCGAAGAACCCGCCGCCGCGCCAGCCGGTCCCCGCCTGAGGTCAGCCGGCCCCGGCGATCCGCAGCAGGCCGGTGGCGGCGTGCCGGTCCGCGAACGCGCGCACCCGGGCCAGCGTCGCCGCCGCGGCCGGCGGGTCCGCCTCGGTGAGCGGACCCACCGCCAGGGCCGAGGCGATGATCTGGTCGGTGACGTCGGTCATCCCGGCGTATCCCTCGGCGGCGGCGGTGAACAGCCGGCCGGCCCGGGCGGTGTCCCCGTCGCGCCGGGCCAGCGCCGCGTCCGCCGACCGGCCGGCCGACCGCGCCCAGCGGGTCGCCCGCGGGGCGCGGCCCAGCAGGTCGCGCACGAGCACCGCGGCGTCGCCGCCGAGCAGGCCGGCGACGTGACCGACCGCCGGCACCCACTCGGCGAACGGGATCATCCGGGTCCGCCGCCAGTCCTCGTCCAGCTCGGCGAGGAGCGCCAGCGCCTCGTCCCGGCGGCCCTGCACCGCCCGGCAGAGCGCGGCGTGCGCCACGGTGGACCGCAACACCCGGTGGAAGCCGCTGCGCCGGGCGGCGACGAGCGCCTGGTCCACCAGGTCGTCGCCGCCGGCGGCCGGGTCGTCGCCCAGGGCCCGGATCCAGCCGGAGATCGCGACGATGTGCTGGTCCCACTCGTCGGTCGGGCGTCGGGTCGTCCCCTCGGCCAGCCGCAACGCCGTGGTCCAGTCCCCGCTGTAGTAGGACCGGGTCCACTGGTCGCTGAAGCTCACCGTCAGGCCGTGCTCGCCGGCCAGGTCCAGGGACCGCTGCTCGTCGACCAGCCGGGCCGAGCCGGCCAGGTCGCCCTCCTCCTGCAACGCCCAGGCCAGGTTGTGCACCGCCCGGCGGCGGCTGGTGAGCCGCTCCACCCGGCACTCCTCGGTCACCTCGGCCAGCTCCGCGTACGCGTCCTCGGCGCCGGCCTGGTAGCGGGCCACCGCGAGGGTGATCCGGGCGTTGGCCCGCGCCTCGCGCAGTTCCAGCCGCTCGGCCAGCTCGGCCGCGCTGCGCGCGGCGGCGCAGGCCGGTCCGGTCTCCGCGTCGAGCATGTGCGCCCGGGCCAGCTCCAGCAGCGCGCCGACCTTGTCCTCGCTGTCCGGCAGGGCGGCGTGCAGCCGGATCGCCCGGTCCAGGCAGCGCAGCGTCTCCGACCGGTCGGCCCGGGCCCAGGCCGCGGTGGCCAGCAGCCGCCACGCCTTGGCCGCCCCGGGCAGGTCGCCGGCGTCGGCGAGCGTGCCGGCGAGGCCGGTGAGCAGGTCGGCCCCGCCGCCGACCAGGAATCCGTCCTGGTCGCGATAGAACGCCAGCTCGGCCTGGAACAGCTCCAGCGCCGGATCGGGACCGCACTCGACGCTGAGCGCGCGCTCGACGAGCGTCGCCGCGGTGTCCAGCGCGTGCAGCTCGTACGCCCGGCGGGCGGCCCGGTGCAGCGCGGACCGGGTGGCGGCGGCGTGCGGGGCCTGGTCGAGCCCCACCGTGCGGGCGATCTCGTGCGCCGCCCACCGGTGGTTGGCCACCACCTCGGCCAGGTCGTGCTGCCGGCCGTCGGTGAGCTGGTCCAGCCAGTCGGCGGCGCGCTGGTGCCGGGTGACCCGCTCGGCCCGGGGCAGCCGCTGGTAGCAGACGTCCCGCACCAGCACGTGCCGGAACCGGTACTCCGGCTGGCCGGGCATGGTCGAGGTGGGCAGCTCGAAGACCATGTCGCGGCGCTGGAGGCGGTGCAGCGCCCGCTCGACCCACTCGGTCGGCCGGCCGAGGGCGAGCGCCACCGGCGCGGCCCAGAACTGCACGCCGACCACCGACGCGGCCTGGAGCACCGCGCGGTCGGCCGGGTCGAGCAGGTCCAGCCGGTTGGCGATGACCGCCTGGACGGTACGCGGCATGCCCGCGCCGCCGGCCAGGTCGAGCCGGTTCGGGCCGGTGGTGGGGGTACGCGGCACGAGCCCGCCGTCGAGCAGCATCCGCGCGTACTCCTGGGCGTAGAGCGGGTTGCCGTCGGCGAACTCGATGAGCGGCGCGCGGGCGTCGGTGGGCAGCGTGGACTGGCCGAGCAGCAGCGAGTAGAGCGTGTTGATGTCGCCGTCGTGCATCGGCGGGACCGAGATCGACATCGCGCCGCTGATCGTGCCGGTCCAGGCCGGGTGGCGCTCGCGCAGCTCCGGCCGTGCGGTGGCGACCACCAGCAGCGGCACGTTGCGGGCCGCCGCGCCGAGCTGCTCGACGAAGGAGAGCATCGCCTCGTCCGCCCAGTGCATGTCCTCGAAGACGAGCACGGTGGGACCGGTCGCGGCCAGCGCGAGCAGGAACCGCCGCCACGCCGCCTCGGTCTCGGCCGAGGTGAGGCGTTCGCCGGAGACGCCGACGAGCGGGCCCAGCGACTCGGCCAGCCGGACCGCGTGCGGATCGGCCAGGCGGCCCAGCCGCTCGCGCAGGCGCTCGCGGGTGGCGGCCGGGTCGTCGGCGGCGGTCAGGCCGGCCCACCCCCGGACGATGTCGGCCAGCGCGGCGTAGGTGACGTTCTCGCCGAACGGCGGGCACTGACCGGTCAGCCAGGTGACCCGTGGGCCGGGCAGGCTCGCCGCGTGCCGGGCCAGCTCGCGCAGCAGTCGGCTCTTGCCCACCCCGGCCGGGCCGAAGACGGTCAACAACTGGGAGGTGCGCTCGTTGACGGTGCGGTGCAGCGCGCTGACCAGCAGCCCCCGCTCGTGGTCCCGGTCGACCATCGGGGTCAGCTCGGCGCCCTGCTCGTCGCGCCGCGGCCGGGCCCGCACGGCCAGCCAGATCCGGCTCACCGCCGACCGGCCGCGCAGCGTCACCGGCGGCTGGTCGGCGTACTCCATCTCACGCCGGGTGGCCGCCCAGGTGCTCTCGTCGACCACCACGCCGCCGGTCGGGGCCAGCCCCTGCAGGCGGCTCGCGGTGTTGACCACGTCGCCGGTGACGAAGGCCTGGCCGCCGTCGCGGGCCGCGGCCAGGTCGACGAGCGCCTCGCCGGTGGCGATGCCGACCCGGAAACCGAGCGGCGGGTGCGGTCCGGCCGGCTGCCGGGCCAGACTCCGTTGCAGCTCCAACCCCGCGCGTACGCACCGCAGCGCGTCGTTGTCGGTGGCCACCGGCGCGCCGAACAACGCCATGACCGCGTCGCCGATGTACTTCTCCACCACGCCGCCGTACTGGTGCACCATCCGGCGGACCGTGGCGAAGTAGACTTGCTGCAGGCCGCGGGCCTGTTCCGGGTCGGCCCGCTCGGCGTACGTGGTGAAGTCGACGATGTCGATGAAGAGCACACTGACCTGCCGCCGGTCCTCCTGCACCGCGACCGCGTGGTCGCGCAGCGGCTGCCCGCAGTTGGTGCAGAAGTTGGCCCCGGCGTCGTTGGCGTGACCGCAGCCCGGGCAGGCCGCCGCGAGCGGCCGGCCGCACCCGCCGCAGAAGCGGTCGTCCGGTCCGGCGGTCCGGGAGCAGTGTCCACAGGTGAGGTCGATGTCCGGCTCCGTACGCGTGAGGTGCCCAGTGTCCCGCGCGCCCGGGCAGTCGGGTAACCGACGGGTCGGCGGGACGTCGCGGCTGTTCGGCCGGGTCTAGTCTCCCCTAGCAGGAAGTCCCGTCGACAGGGAGAGTGCCGTGCACGTCCGGCTTTCCGCCCCATGGACCGATCCACGAGGGACGGTGTGGGCCTCGGGCGACACGGTCGACGTGGACGCCGTCACACTCGCCGAACTGGAGGAACAAGGCATGGTGGAGCAGCCCACGAGCAGCGGGTCGTCGGAGACCACGACCACCACGACGACCACGCCGCCGAAGAAGACCGACCCGTCGAAGATCGGCCCCGGCCCGAGCGCGCCGCCGGCCGACACCAAGGACAACTGATCCGACGGTGAGCCGGCGGCCCGCGGGCCGCCGGCTCCACCGGTTCCGCCCGGCTCAGGCCACCGCCGCCACGGCCGCCCGTCGTTCGGCCCGCCCGCCGAGGGCCCGGGCCAGCAGCGGCACCACAAGCGCCAGCGTGGCGAGGATCCCGACGCCGGAGACGGCGAGCAGCCACCGGGGCCCGATCGCGCCGAGCAGCGACGCCCCGGCGAGGTACGCCAGCACCTCGGCGCCGTAGGGGAACATGTAGACCGTCCCGAAGACGACGCCGAGCCGTTCGGCCGGCACGTGCTGTTGGATCAGCGTGTCCGCCGCCACGTGGTGCCAGCCCGCGCCGGCCCCGGCCAGCGCCTGCCCGACGAGCGCCACGCCGATCACCGGACTCGCGCCGGTGACGAGCGTCCCGACGCCGAGCGCGAGCACCGCGCCGTAGAGCACGAACTGCATCCTGGTCCGCCCGCCGGCCCGGGCCAGCAGCATCGGCCCGAGCACCATGCCCACGCCGTACGCGGTGCCGAGCAGGCCGATCATGACCTCGCCGGCCGCGAGTTCGGCGCGTCCGAGCGGCACCAGGGCCAGGTTGTCCAACGCGGCGAACGTCACCAGCACCAGGAAACCGATCGAGACGGCCCGCACCACGCCGCTGGTGCGGACCACGCGCATGCCGGCGCCGAGCACCCGGTGGAACGGCTCCCGGGGCGCGCCCGCCGGATGGGCGGCGGACAGCGTCCGCACGCCGCCGACCAGCAGCGCGGACAGGGCGAAGGTGGCGGCGTCGACGATCAGCGTGGGCGCCAGGCCGACGGTGGCCAGCATCAGCCCACCGAGGGCCGGACCGGCGGCGAAGCCGATGTTCATGCCGACCGCGAGCTGGGCGTTCGCCGCCGGCAGCCGGTCCAGGTCCACCAGGCGGGGCAGCAGGCCGCGGCCGGCCGGGGTGAAGGCGGTGGCGGCCACTGTCGCCGCGGTGACGGCCACGAGCAGCACCGGCAGGGGCGGCGCCAGCACCGCCAGGGTGAGGTAGATCAGGCCCTGGGTCAGGTCGCAGCCCACCATCAGCCGGCGTTGGTCGAACCGGTCGGCGAGCGCGCCCAGCAGCGGGCCGAGGAGTCTCGGCGCGGTGCTCGCCAGGAGCAGCAGGGCCACCGCCGTGCCGCCGTAGGCGTCGTAGGCGGCGATCAGCAACGCGGTCCGGGCCAGTTGGTCTCCCAGGTAGGAGACGAGCCGCGCGGACCAGTAACGACGAAAGGCGACATTGCCCCGGATCAGTGACATGCCCGTCAACTCCTCGCTGCGATCGGTCTGTCCGGTGGTACACCGGGACAGGGGGCGCGCGGGCAACCTTGGCAGCGGGGATCGGGGCCGGACAACCGCCCTTCAACCAGCGATAAGTGCACATATGTCTATTTTGTCCGACTCGTTTCCGCCGTAGCGTCTGTCCCGTACCGCCGCCCCACCCGCGGCGGACCGACGACCTCCGGGAGGAACGATGACCACCTCGACCAACGCCACCGCGACCACGGCGACCGGCTGGGCCGGTCCGGGCTTCTGGGCGGGCCCCGGCTTCGCCGCCGGCGCGTCCCAGGGCTGGCTCGGCCCGACCCGCGGCTGGCTCGGCCCGACCCGCGGCTGGATCGGCCCCACCCGTGGCTGGGCCGGCCCGACCCGCGGCTGGGTCGGTCCGACCCGCTGACCCGACACACGCACAGCGCCGACCACCCCGGGTGGCCGGCGCTTGCGTGTGCGCGGCGGGCTGCCTCCGGCGGCCCGTGGGGCGCGTCCGGACGGCCGGCCCGGTGCGCGGGCGGGTGGGGGAGGCGTGGACCTAGCGGTCGCTCATCCCGGCGCGGCGGCGCAGCGCGGCCACGTCGGTGACAACGATCCGCCGACCCTCGGTACGCAGCCAGCCGCGGCTGGCGAACGAGCCGATGGCCTGGTTGACGCTCTGCCGCGAGCCGCCGGCCATCTCGGCGAGCTGGCTCTGGTTCAGCTCGATGGTGATCATCGGGGCCTGGCTCTCGCCGGCCAGCCGGACCAGGGTCTTGGCCACCCGGCCGGGCAGGTCGAGGAAGACGTGGTCGGCGTTCTGCTCGGTGAGCCGGCGGATCAACTGGCCGAGCGAGCGCATCACCGCGTCCAGGATGCGCGGGTTGGAGTGCACCAGCTCCATGAAGGCGGGCCGGGACAGCGCCAGCGCGGCGCAGTCCTCGATGGCCTCGGCCGAGGCCGACCGGGTCGAGGCGTCCAGCAGTGAGACCTCGCCCAGCACGTCCGGGGGTCGGATGACCGACAGCACGGCCCGCTCGCCGGTGGGGGCGGTGCGGAACACCGCCACCGCGCCACGGCGCAGCACGATCAGGGACTCGCCGGGGTCGTTCTCGACGAAGAGGAGCTGCCCCTTGCGGTAGGTGCGCGGCACGGCCGCGGCGATGACCCGCTGCCGCACCTCCGGCTCCAGCCCGGCGAACATCTCCACGCCGGTGAGCGCGTCACCTGGCTCCGGCAGGCGAGACTCCACGGCCAACCCCTCCCCGGTCAGAAGTCACCACTCGCACACCGGGTGAAGCTGTCAGTCCCGGTACGAGGCAGCTCAACCGGTTCGGCGCCCGACGGCGGTACACATCAGATCATGACGTCCCGGTAGCGTGCTGTACACCCCCGGAGACACTTCCGTGACCATGCCCGGCCGGCGACCGGCGCCGCGCCGACCTCGGTGGACGCCCCGCCGACGGCCGGACGGGGCCGATGGGCGAGGATGGGGCCGATGGTCTACCGCTACTTCTACGACTGCGAATTCATCGAGGACGGCCGCACCGTCGACCTGGTGTCGATAGGCGTCGTCGACGAGTACGGCCGCGAGTTCTACGCGGTCTCCACCGAGTTCGACGACTCCCGGGCGGTGCCCTGGGTGCGGCGCAACGTGCTGGACAAGCTCCCCTCGCCGGCCGACCGGGCCTGGCGGTCGCGGGAGCGGATCCGCGACGACCTGCACGAGTTCCTGCTCGCCCCGGTCCGCGACCGGCCGGGTGAGCAGCTCGAACTCTGGGCCTGGTACGCCGCCTACGACCACGTGGTGCTGGCCCAGCTCTGGGGCGCCATGCCGGCGCTGCCCCGGGAGATCCCCCGGTTCACCAAGGAGCTGCGCCAGCTCTGGGACGACCGGGGCCGTCCCCGGCTGCCGGAGGCCGAGTCCGGCCGGCACGACGCGCTGGTGGACGCCCGGCACAACCTGGCGCGCTGGCGGGCCATGACCACGCGCTGAGCGGCGCAGCGCGGGCCCAAGCGGTGCGGCAGGTTTGACCCGTTCTGCCCGGGGCACCGGAGCGGCATCACGCCGATCCGAGGAGGGCCCATGAGCAACGAGCCGACCAGCGCAGCCGACGCCCGCCGCAAGGTCACCGAGCTGATCCGGGACGCCCGGATCTGCCTGTTCACCACGAGCGCCGTCGACGGGCGTCTGGTCAGTCGCCCGATGGGGCTGCAGGAGGCGGACTTCGACGGCGACATGTGGTTCTTCGCGTACGCCGACTCCGCCAAGATCCGGCAGATCCGGGTCAACCCGCAGGTCAACGTCGGTTTCTCCGACCAGAAGCACAACGCCTGGGTGTCGGTGGCCGGCACCGCCACCGAGGAGTGGGACGCCGAGCGCGCGAAGGAGCTGTGGAGCCCGCTGCTCAAGGCGTGGTTCCCGGACGGCCTGGACACGCCGGGGATCACCCTGATCAAGGTGCACGCCGGCTCGGCCGAGTACTGGGACTCGCCGGGCAGCACGGTGGTCAACCTGCTCGGCTTCGCCAAGGCGGCGGTGACCGGGAAGCCGCCGAAGGCGGGGGAGAACCAGGAGGTCGGCTACTGACCGGTAGCCGGCCCGACGGGCGGGACGGTCCGGGGCGCGGTGCCGGCGCACTCCCGCGCCGACTACAGTGCGCAGTGACGGCCCGCCCCGGGCCGGCAACGGCGCCGATGGTCTGATCCGACACATATCCTGGGGCTTAATCCGGGCTTCACCTGATGCTTCAGGAGGATGAGCAGATCATGCGTATCGGCGTGCTCACCGGCGGCGGCGACTGCCCTGGTCTCAACGCGGTGATTCGGGCGGTGGTCCGCAAGGGCGTCGCCACCTACGGTCACGAGTTCGTGGGCTTCCGGGACGGCTGGAAGGGCCCGCTCGAGGGCCTGACCAAGCCGCTGGGCATCGCGGAGGTGCGGGGCATCCTGCCGCGCGGCGGCACCATCCTCGGCTCGTCCCGGACCAACCCGTTCAAGATCGAGAACGGCGTCGAGCGGATCAAGGAGAACCTGGCCGCGCAGGGCGTGGACGCCCTGGTCGCGATCGGCGGCGAGGACACCCTCGGCGTCGCCACCAAGCTCCACGAGCTGGGCGTCAACGTGGTCGGCGTGCCGAAGACGATCGACAACGACCTGGGCGCCACCGACTACACGTTCGGCTTCGACACCGCGGTCAACATCGCCATGGAGGCGATCGACAGGCTGCACACCACCGCCGAGAGCCACCACCGCACGCTGGTGGTCGAGGTGATGGGCCGGCACGCCGGCTGGATCGCCCTGCACGCCGGTCTCGCCGGGGGTGCCAACGTGATCCTGCTGCCCGAGCGGCAGTTCGACGTCGAGCAGGTCGCCGGCTACGTCGAGAAGCGCTTCCAGCACCAGTACGCCCCGATCGTCGTGGTCGCCGAGGGCGCCCAGCCGCTGGACGGCCAGATGGTGCTGCACAACCAGGAGCTCGACTCGTTCGGCCACGTCCGCCTCGGCGGCATCGGCCAGTGGCTCGCCGAGCAGTTGGAGGCGAAGACCGGCAAGGAGGCCCGCACCGTGGTGCTCGGGCACATCCAGCGCGGCGGCACCCCGACCGCGTTCGACCGGGTGCTCGCCACCCGGCTCGGCCTGCAGGCCATCGACGCGGTGCACGAGGGCGACTGGGGCAAGATGGTCGCGATGCAGAGCACGGACATCGTCCGGGTCCCGTTGGCCGACGCCACCGCCGAGCTGAAGACCGTGCCGCTGGAGCGCTACGCCGAGGCCGAGGTCTTCTTCGGCAGCTGAGGTGTAAGGAGGGGCCCCCGCTTAACGCATCGTGTATAGCAGGGGCCCCCGCTTGACAGTCAGTCGTCGGAGTCGGACGAGGAGGCGCGGTGGGCGGGCACACGGTCGCGGTGATCGGCGCGGGCAAGATCGGCGAGTTGATGCTCTCCGGGCTGCTGCGCTCCGGCTGGCCGGTGGAGCGGCTGCTCGCCACCGCGCGCCGGCCGGCCCGCGCGCAGGAGCTGACCGAGCGCTACGGCGTCCGGGTGGTCGACAACCCGACCGCGGTCGCCGAGGCCGACGTGCTGGCCGTCTCGGTCAAGCCGCAGGACGCCGCCGCGCTGCTCGACGAGATCGGCCCGAAGATCCCGGCCGGCAAGCTGGTCATCTCGCTCTGCGCCGGCCTGCCGACCGCCTTCTTCAACCGCCGGCTGCCCGAGGGCACCCCGGTGGTCCGCGTGATGACCAACACCCCGGCCCTGGTCGACGAGGCGATGACCGCCATCTCGCCGGGCGCCCACGCCACCGGCGCGCACCTGGCGCTGGCCGAGGAGATGTTCTCCCCGCTCGGCTCGACCGTCCGGGTGCCCGAGTCGCAGCAGGACGCGGTCACCGCGCTCTCCGGCTCCGGCCCCGCCTACTTCTACCTGCTGGTCGAGGCCATGATCGACGCCGGCATCCTGCTCGGCCTGCCGCGTCAGGTGGCACACGAGCTGATTGTGCAGACCGCGATCGGCTCGGCGGTGATGCTGCGCGACTCCGGCGAGCACCCGGTGAAGCTGCGCGAGGCGGTCACCTCGCCGGCCGGCACCACCATCTCCGCGATCCGCGAGCTGGAGAACCACGGCGTACGCGCGGCCATGCTGGCGGCGCTGGAGGCGGCGCGCGACCGCGCCCGCGAACTCGCCGCCCAGGTGTAGGTCGCGCTCCGCTCGCGTGCCCCATACTGGCCCGGTGTTCACTCTCGCCCAGGCGCGACACCTGGTGGCCACCCTGCGCCCCCGCGTCGACGAGCTGATCAAGTTGCGGGCCGACCTCGCCGAGCTGCGGGTCGACCTGGCGGACCACGGCGTCAGCGCGCTCGGCGGGCTCGCCGAGGTCAAGGCGCTGGAGGCTCGGCTGCACGCCGTGGTGGAGGAGTTCCACCAGCACGAGATCGAGGTCAAGGGGATCGCCCCGGTGCTGCTCGACTTCCCGGGTGAGCGCGACGGCCGGGCGGTGCTCTGGTGCTGGCTGGAGGGGGACACCGACGTCCGCTGGTATCACCGGGTGGAGTGCGGCTTCGCCGGCCGCCGCCCGGTCTGAACGCCGCCGGTCCGACCCGGCGACCGGTCATGGCCGGCCGCCGGGTCGGCGTGGGTCAGCTGTCCGCGTAGCGACGGGCGGCGGCGAGGGCGGCGCGCAACCGTCCCGCGCCGGCCGGCGCCGGCCGCTCCCAGTCGCCGTCGGCGGCGTAGAGACCGGCGTACGCGGCGGTGTCGCGCTGGAACCGCCAGCCCTCGGCGAGCGGCCCGACGTCGAGCGTGTCGTAGCCCAGCGAGTCGAGGAACGCGGTGACGGTGGCCTTGGCCGCGTCGTCGTCGCCGGCGATCGGCAGGGTGGTGCGGTCCGCCGCGCCGGCCGGGCGGCCCAGGGTGCGCAGGTGCGCGAAGTAGATGTTGTTGAGGCCCTTGACCACGCGTGACTCCGGCAGGTGCCGCTGGAGCAGTTCGCTTGTGGTGGTGGACTCGTCGTCCAGCTCGGGGAGGTGCCCGTCGCGGTCCGGGTAGTAGTTGTTCGTGTCGATCACGATCTTCCCGGCGAGCGGCGCGGCGGGCACCTCGCGGTAGGCCCGCAGCGGGATCGTGACGACCACGAGGTCGCCGGCGTCCGCCGCCTCCGCCGCGGTCGCCGCCCGGGCCCGCGGCCCCAGTTCGGAGACCAGGTCCTGGAGCGTCTCCGGGCCTCGTGAGTTGCTGAGCACCACGTCGTGGCCGACGTCCACCGCGAGCCGGGCCACCGTGCCGCCGATGTTGCCGCTGCCGATCAATCCCACAGTCGTCATGTCCGGTGCCAACCACCGTGGCGTGCCGTGGCATTCCCGACCGCGGCGGTAGGTTGTCCGCCTTGGCGAAAACCTTCACTCGCGCGCCGGAGAGCGGCATCGATTTGTATGGACAAGTCTCTATGGACGTGGACTGCCAATCGATGATCTTCCGCGTTTGGGGATCTTATTGATATCAATCTCACACCACCACTTCCCCACCCCAGGAGTGCGACGTGCGGAGATCCCGTCTTGCCACCCTCGCCCTGACCCTGGCCGCCTCGGTCGGGCTCACGCTGTCCCTGGCCGCCCCCGCCCAGGCGTCCCCGTCCGACCGTTACGTCGCGCTCGGCGACTCGTACGCCTCCGGCGTCGGCGCCGACAGCTACACCTCCGAGAGTGGCAACTGTCTACGCAGCACCAACGCCTACCCGGCGCTCTACAACGCCAACATCCGACCGGCCTCCTACCGCTCGGTCGCCTGCTCCGGCGCCACCACCGCGGACGTGATCAACAGCCAGCTCTCCGCGCTCTCCTCGACCACCACGCTGGTCAGCGTCACGATCGGCGGGAACGACGTCGGCTTCGCCAACATCATGAGCACCTGCGTGCTCCAGGGTGAGACGCAGTGCGTGGCGGCGGTGAACGCGGCCATGAACGTGGCCCGCACCCAGATGCCGGGCCGGCTCGCCAACGTCTACAACGGCATCCGCGGCCGCGCCCCCTCGGCCCGCGTCGTGGTGGTCGGCTACCCGGTCTTCTACCAGCTCGGCACCGTCTGCGTCGGGCTCACCGCGACCTCGCGGGCGAAGATCAACGAGGGCATCAACCTGCTCGACGACATCACCCGGACGGCCGCCACCTCCGCCGGCTTCACGTTCGCCGACGTCCGGTCCATCTTCGTCGGGCACCAGCTCTGCAGCTACGGGACGAAGTGGCTGCACGCGTTGAACGTGCTGAACCTGACCATCTCCTACCACCCGACCGCCGCGGGGCAGTCCGGCGGCTACTACCCGGTCTTCCGGTCGGCGGCCGGCTGACCGGCGCACCCGATCCGCGAGCGGCATGCCTCCGGCGAGGCATGCCGCTCGCGCGTGCGCTCAGGCCGGGAGGACCTTCTCGATCGCGGCGCGCAGGGCGGGATCGTCCGGCGTCACCTGCGGGGCGAACCGGGCGGCCACCGCGCCGTCCGGCGCGACCAGGAACTTCTCGAAGTTCCAGCGCACGTCGCCGGTGTGCCCCTCGGCGTCCGGGGTGGACACCAGCTCGGCGTAGAGCGGGTGCCGGTCCGGCCCGTTGACGTCGACCTTCTCGGTGAGCGGGAAGGTGACGCCGTAGTTGACCTGGCAGAACTCCTCGATCTCCGCGGCCTCGCCCGGCTCCTGGCCGGCGAACTGGTTGCACGGCACCCCGAGCACGGTCAGCCCGCGCCCGGCGTAGCCGTCGGCGAGCGCCTGCAGGCCCGCGTACTGCGGGGTGAGGCCGCAGCGGGAGGCCACGTTGACCACCAGCAGGGCGCGGCCGCGGTAGCTGTCGAGGTCGGCCGGACCGCCGGTGAGGGCGGCGATGGGTACGTCGAAAACGGTCATGCGACGAGGCTACGGGCCGCCGCGCGGCTCGCCCCGCGCCACCCGTGAAATCGACGCATCTACATCTTGACGAACTGATGACGGCGTGAGTAGCGTCTCAGCAATCAATTTGGAAAGTTTCCTAACTATTGGGGAGACGCCGTATGAAGAGATCGCTCCGCCGGGCCCTCTGGGCCACCGGCGCCGTGGTCGCGCTCGCGGTCGCCGCGGTGCCCGTGACCACCGCTTCGGCCGCCGGCAGCGTCACCGCCACGTTCACCAAGGTGCAGGACTGGGGGACCGGTCACGAGGGACGGGTCACCGTCACCAACGGCACCGGCGCGAGCGTGAACGGCTGGCGCATCGAGTTCGACCTGCCCTCCGGCACCTCGATCAGCAGCTCCTGGGACGCCGACGTGACCCGCACCGGCGACCACTACGTCGCGGTCAACAAGAGCTGGGCCGGGTCGCTCGCGCCCGGGGCCAGTTTCAACTGGGGCTACAACGGCACCGGGGCGTACAAGGGGCCGCTGAACTGCACCGTCAACGGCGGCTCGTGCGCCGGCGGCGGCACCCCGCCGACCACCGCCCCGCCCACCACCACGCCACCGACCACCACGCCGCCGACGACGGCGCCGCCCACCACGCCGCCGCCGACCACGCCGCCCCCCACCACCACGCCGCCGACCGGTGGCAAGAAGGTGGTCGGCTACTTCGCCGAGTGGGGCGTCTACGGCCGCAACTACCACGTCAAGAACATCCACACCAGCGGCTCGGCCGCGAAGCTGACCCACATCCTGTACGCCTTCGGCAACACCACCGGCGGGCGGTGCAGCATCGGTGACAGCTACGCCGACTACGACAAGGCGTACACCGCGGCGGACAGCGTCGACGGCGTCGCCGACACCTGGGACCAGCCGCTGCGCGGCAGCTTCAACCAGCTCCGCAAGCTGAAGAAGATGTACCCGAACCTCAAGGTGCTCTGGTCCTTCGGCGGCTGGACCTGGTCGGCCGGCTTCACCCAGGCCGCGCAGAACCCGGCCGCGTTCGCCGACTCCTGCTACTCGCTGGTCAAGGACCCGCGGTGGGCGGACGTCTTCGACGGCATCGACGTCGACTGGGAGTACCCGAACGCCTGCGGCCTCCAGTGCGACGCCAGCGGCCCGAACGCGTTCAAGAACGTGGTCTCAGCGCTGCGGACCAAGTTCGGCTCCAGCTTCCTGGTCACCGCGGCGATCACCGCCGACGGCAGCAACGGCGGCAAGATCGACGCGACCGACTACGCCGGCGCGGCGTCGAACCTCAACTGGCTGATGCCGATGACGTACGACTACTTCGGCGCGTTCAACGCCCAGGGGCCGACCGCCCCGCACTCGCCGCTCTACTCGTACACCGGCATCCCGCAGCAGGGCTTCTGGTCCGACGCGGCGATCCAGAAGCTCAAGTCCAAGGGCGTGCCGGCCAACAAGCTGCTGCTCGGCATCGGCTTCTACGGCCGGGGCTGGACCGGGGTGACCCAGACCGCTCCCGGCGGCACCGCCACCGGCGCGGCGCCCGGCACCTACGAGGCCGGCATCGAGGACTACAAGGTCCTCAAGAACACCTGCCCGGCCACGGCCACGGTCGGCGGCACGGCGTACGCGAAGTGCGGCAGCAACTGGTGGAGCTACGACACCCCGGCCACCATCGGCGGGAAGATGAGCTACGCCAACACCCAGGGCCTCGGTGGCGCCTTCTTCTGGGAGCTCTCCGGAGACACCAGCAACGGTGAGCTGATCGGCGCCATCAAGGGCGGTCTCGGCTGAGCCGAGGCCGACGCACCAACCCTCGGCCTGGCTGAGGGCCGACGCACCACCCACCCGGCGGGGAGGGGCCGCACCGGCCCCTCCCCGCCCGCGTGCTCAACCCCGGGCGGCTCGTTCCCGGTGCTCGCCCGGGGACAACCCGTGGGCGGCCCGGAACGCGCGGCTGAAGTGCGCCGGGTGCGCGAACCCGCACCGCCGGCCGATCTGCGCGACGCCCAGCCGCCGCAGCCGCGGGTCGCTCAGGTCCCGGGCCGCCCGCTCCAGGCGGCCGGCGCGGATCAGCCCGCCGACCGTCGTACCGGTGCCCTCGAAGAGCCGGTGCAGCGACCGCAACGACAGGTGGTGCGCCGCCGCGACGGCGGCCGGGGTGAGCGTCGGATCGGTCAGGTGCTGCCGGACGAACGCGGTCACCCGGGCCCGGAGCGCGGTGATCCGGGTGTCCACCGGCAGGTCCCGCGCGACGTCCAGCCGCCCGGCCAGGGTGCCGGCGATCAGGTCCAGGGCGATCCGGTCGAGGTGCGGGGCGTCACCCGCCGCGTACTGCTCCGGGTGTGTCACGATCCGCCGCAGGAACGCGGCGAGCAGCGCGCCCATCCCGGTCCGGGCCGGGATCTCGGCGGCGCACAGCTCCGCCAGCCGCTGCGGGGCCAACGGCAACGCCCGGTGCGGCACCAGGACGGTCAACGTCTCCACCGCGCCCGGCGTTCCGTCGTCCGGCCGCAGCCGGGAGCCGTGCGGTCGGACGGTGTCGACGAGCGCGAACGCGGACTTCTCGAGCGGTCCCTCGCGGCGCTGCTGGGTCACCACCCCGCGCCCGGACAGCGGCAGGGCGAGCTGGTACAGCTCCGGGTCGGTGCTGTCGATCATGTGCGCCGGCCGGGTGAACTCCAGGGACGGGTAGCGCCAGACGCCGAGGCGCAGCGTGCCGAGATCGACCACGCGGGCCGAGGCGGTGAAGTCGTCCGCGTACGCGCTGCGGATGGTGGCCGTCGACGACTGCCGCGCGACGAGGTCCTGCCAGAAGTCGAACCGCTCGGCCGGCGGCAGCCCGGCCGTGTCGACGGACGTCACGGTGAGGATGGCTCGTCACCTCCGGTGCGGGCGCGGTCCGGTGCCGCCGCGCCATCCGAGACTAGTGATCGTCGAGCCGGGGCGCGGCCGGCGGGCGTGCCGCCTGGCCGGGCCGGGCGATCGAGGCGAGGATGGAGGCCGGCGACCGGCGCACCGTGCGGTGTGACAGACTCGCCGGTCGAGCACGCCGCGACGCCGATGGGAGGGACCGATGGGTCAGCAGCACCGGAGGGTGGCGACCGCCGCCGTCCTGCTCGCGCTCCTGCCCGCCGGCCTGGCCGCCTGCGGCTCGGGCGACGAGGGTGGGGGCGCCCCCGTGCCCACCGGTCGGGCGCCCGCCGAGGAGGCCGCCGCCAAGAGCCGGGAGCGGGTCCAGGCATACCTGGACGCGCTGGCCGCCCGGGACGCCGCCGCCGGCCGCAGCCAGCTCTGCGCGCCCATGCAGGCGGCCTTCGACACCGCCGCCACCGGCCCGAACGGTGACTTCGCCGACCACTTCACGGTGCCGCAGGCCACCATCACCGACGTCCGCACCGGGCCGCGCGGCCAGGAGGTCAGCGCCTCGATCACGGTGGCCGCCGGGACGCGAAAGGCCACCCGTTCGCTGCTGTTCACGGTCACCCGCACCGGCGCGGACTGGTGCATCGCCGGCGAGGCGCCGGGTGGCAACTCCGCCCGGCCGGCCGGCACGCCCTGACCTCCGGCCGGCTGTGGCGCCGGTCTCCCACGCACCGGAACCGTCCCCCTCGGAATCGAGCGGGCCGGGCGGTCGCCGTACGCTTTCCTGCATGCGCCATGAGTGGCATCAGCTGAGTTACCCCGCCGTGGGCAGTCCGGGTCTGCAGACCAGCCGCCCGACCGCCGACTCCGCCGAGGACGTCGCCCTCGGCCTCGACCGCTGGCGGGAGCTGCCGCGTGCGCAGACCCCGCCCTGGGACGATCCGACGCAGGTCGCCGGGGTCTGCCGGGTGCTGGACACGGTGCCGTCGGTGGTCGCGCCCTACGAGGTCGACCAGTTGCGGCGGCGGCTGGCCCTGGTCTGCGAGGGCAAGGCGTTCCTGCTCCAGGGCGGTGACTGCGCCGAGACCTTCGTCGACAACACCGAGAGTCACCTGCTGGCCAACGCCCGCACCCTGCTCCAGATGGCGATCGTGCTCACCTACGGCGCGTCGCTGCCGGTGGTCAAGGTGGCCCGGGTCGCCGGCCAGTACACCAAGCCCCGGTCCCTGCCCACCGACGCGCGGGGCCTGCCGGCCTACCGCGGCGACATGATCAACTCGCTGGAGGCCACGCCGGAGGCGCGGGTCGCCGACCCGCAGCGCATGATCCGCGCGTACGCCAACTCGGCCGCCGCGATGAACATGCTCCGGGCCTACCTGGCCGGCGGGCTGGCCGACCTGCACGCCGTGCACGACTGGAACAAGGACTTCGTCCGGCAGTCCCCGGCCGGGGAGCGTTACGAGGCGATCGCCCGGGAGATCGACCGGGCCATCGCCTTCATCCGGGCCTGCGGGATGACCGAGGAGGAGGCGCTGCGCACGGTCACGCTCTACTGCTCGCACGAGGCGCTGGCGCTGGAGTACGACCGGGCGCTCACCCGCATCTCGGACAGCCGCGCGTACGGGCTGTCCGGGCACTTCCTGTGGATCGGCGAGCGGACCCGGCAGATCGACGGCGCGCACATCGACTTCATCTCCCGGATCGCCAACCCGATCGGCGTCAAGCTCGGCCCCACCACCACGCCGGACGAGGCGATCGAGCTGTGCGAGAAGCTCAACCCGGAGAACGTCCCCGGCCGGCTCACGCTGATCAGCCGGATGGGCAACCACCGGGTGCGCGACGCGCTCCCGCCGATCGTCGCCAAGGTCACCGCCGCCGGCGCCAAGGTGGTCTGGCAGTGCGACCCGATGCACGGCAATACCCACGAGTCCTCCAACGGCTACAAGACCCGGCACTTCGACCGGATCGTCGACGAGGTGCTCGGCTACTTCGAGGTGCACCGCGGCCTGGACACCCATCCGGGCGGCCTGCACGTGGAGCTGACCGGCGAGGACGTCACCGAGTGCCTCGGCGGCGCCCAGGGCATCGAGGACCTCGACCTGCCCGACCGGTACGAGACCGCCTGCGACCCGCGACTCAACACCCAGCAGTCGCTGGAGCTGGCCTTCCTGGTTGCGGAGATGCTCCGTGGCTGACGCGAGGAGTGAGCTTGCGAGCCCCGCAGTCGGCGGCCGGAGGAACACTGTGGCTGACGCGAGGAGTGAGCTTGCGAGCCCCGCAGTCGGCGGCCGGAGAAACACTGTGGCTGACGCGAGGAGTGTGCCCGTGATCGACCTTCGGACCGACACCGTGACCCGGCCGACGCCGGCGATGCGGGAGGCGATGGCCACCGCCGAGGTGGGCGACGACGTCTACGGCGAGGACCCCACCGTGGCCGCGCTCGAGGCCGAGGTGGCGGCCCGGTTCGGGCACGAGGCGGCGCTGTTCGCCCCGAGCGGCTCGATGGCCAACCAGCTCGCCCTGCAACTGCTCGTCCCGCCCGGCGACGAGCTGCTCTGCGACGCCGACGCGCACGTCGTCACGTACGAGGTGGGCGCCGCGGCTGCGTACTCCGGGATCTCGTCGCGGACCTGGCCGGCGGTCGGCGCGGCGCTCGACCCCGACGTGGTCGTCGGGATGATCCGGCCGGACGGCTACTTCGCGGTGCCCACCCGGGCCATCGCCGTGGAGCAGACCCACAACCGGGGCGGTGGCGGGGTGATCCCGCTGTCGACGCTGCGCCGGCTGCGCGGGGTCGCCGACGAGCACGGGCTCGCGCTGCACTGCGACGGGGCCCGGATCTGGCACGCGCACGTGGCCGACGGGGTGCCGCTCGCGGACTACGGCGCGCTCTTCGACACGCTCTCCGTCTGCCTCTCCAAGGGGCTCGGCGCGCCGGTCGGCTCGCTGGTGGTGGGCAGCGCCGAGAAGATCGCCCGGGCCCGGTTCCTGCGCAAGCGGATGGGCGGCGGCATGCGGCAGGTAGGCATCCTCGCCGCCGCCGGCCGCCACGCGCTGGCGCACCACGTCGAGCGGCTCGCCGACGACCACGCCAAGGCGGCCCGGCTGGCCGAGGCGGTCGCCCCGCACGGCGTGCTCGCGAGCGAGGTGCGGACCAACATCGTGCCGCTGGACCTGACCAAGCACCCGCTCGACGCGCACGCGGTCGCCGCCGCCGCCCGGGCGGAGGGCCTGCTGATCTCGGTGCTCGGCCCGCGTACCGCCCGGCTGGTCACCCACCTGGACGTCACCGACGCGCAGGTCGACCACGCCGCGGAGATCCTGGGCACCGCGCTGCGCGCCTGACCTCCCGCCCGGCGGGGGTCAGGGGTGGAGGCGCCGGAGGGTGGCGATGTCGGCGGCGTGGCCGATGTGCTTCTCGGTCGGCGTCTCCACCAGCACCGGCACGCCGGCGGTCGCCGGGTGGCGCATCAGCTCGGTGAAGGCCGGCTCGCCGATGTTGCCCTTGCCGATGTTCTCGTGCCGGTCCCGGGTGGAGCCGCACAGGTCCTTCGAGTCGTTGGCGTGCACCAGCCGCAGCCGGTCGGCGCCCACGGTGGCGACGAGCGTGTCCAGCGTCGCGGTCATGCCACCCTCGACGGCCAGGTCGTGCCCGGCGGCCCAGGCGTGGCACGTGTCGAAGCAGACGCCGAGCATCGGGTGCCGGTCGACCGCGTCCAGGTAGGGGCCGAGGTGCTCGACCCGGGAGGCCAACGACCTACCACCCCCGGCGCTCGGCTCGACGAGCAGCATCGGCCCGCCGGCCGCCGCCGTCTCGTCCAGCAGCGGCAGCAGCGACTCCCGTACCTGCCGCAGCGCCGCCTCCGCGTGCCCGGCGTCGACCGCGCTGCCGGCGTGGAACACGACGCCCTCGGCGCCGATCGCCCGACCCCGGCGCAGCGCGTGGGCGAGCGTCTCCGCCGACCGGTCCACCGTGGCCGGGGTGGGGGAGCCGAGGTTGACCAGCAGCGAGGCGTGGATGAAGACGGGCAGGCCCCGCTCGCCGCAGCCGTCGCGGAACAGCGTGTCCTGCGCCGGGTCGCCGGCCGGCAGCGCCCAGCCTCGGGAGTTGGAGACGTAGACCTGCACGACCTCCGAGCCGGCCGCGTCGGCGTACGGCAGCGCCGCCCGGGCCAGCCCGCCGGAGGTGGGGGTGTGCGAGCCCACCCGGCGGCGGTCGCCCGCCACCCGCCCCGCGCTCACAGGGTTCCCTTCGTTCGCGACTGCGGGGCTCGCAGGACCGGCTCACTCCTCGCGCTCACAGGGTTCCCTTCGTTCGCGACTGCGGGGCTCGCAGGACCGGCTCACTCCTCGCGCTCACAGGCAGGTCACCGTGACCGTGGTGCCCGGCGGGACCGGGGTGTTCTCGGCCGGGTTCTGCAGCCGGGCGATGCCGTTCGGGTTGAGCTGGACGTTGACCGGGAAACCCTGGCTCTCCAGCGTCTGCTTGGCCTGCTGACAGGGCATGTCGATGACCCGGGGGACGGCGACCTGGGGCGGGCCCTTGCTGATCTCCAGCTTGACCTTGGCACCCTTCTCCACGCCGGTCCCGTCGGCCGGGCTCTGGCCGAGGATCTCGTCCTTCGGCTTGTCGGAGTCCTTGGGGGTCTCCTCCGGCGTCAGTCCGAGCTTCGCGAGGATGCCACGCGCCTCGTTGATGTTCTTGCCGACCAGGTTGGGCACGGTGACCGGGGCGCGGCCCTTGCTGAGGATCAGGGTCACCTTCGACCCGGGCTTGACCACCGTGCCCACCTTCGGGTCGGTGGCCAGCACCACGCCGGCCGGCAGCGCGTCGTCGTAGCGGGAGGCGCCCTTGGCGGGCACCAGCTTGGCGCCGCTCAACTCGGTCTGCGCGAGGTCGTAGTCCTTGCCGACCACGTCCGGCACCGGCAGCCGCTCCGGCCCGAGCGACAGCGTCAGGGTGATCGTGCCGCCCTTGACGATCCGGGCGGCCGAGCCGGGCGCCTGTCCGAGGACCGTGTCCTTCGGGACCTTCTCGTCGTAGCGGGGGTCGGCGTAGCGCAGCGTGAAGCCGCCGCGCTGGGCCTGCGCCTCGGCCTCGGCCTTGGTCATGCTGACCAGTTGCGGCGCGACCGTGTAGCGGCCCACCCCGAACCACCAGCCGCCGATCGCCGCGACGAGGCCGAGCACCACGACCGCCGCGGCGACGGCCAGCCGGCCGCGCGGCGAGCCCATCACCCGGGTACGCAGGGCGGCCAGCCGGGCGCCCAGCCCTTCCGGCTCGTCGGCCCGGCGTCGGTGCGGGCGCTGCCCGCCGCCGCCCTCGGGCAGCCGGGCCCAGGCCGGCCGCTCGGCCGGGCGGACCGCGGCCACCACCTGGGTCGGCTGGCTCAGCACCGCCGTGTCGTCGCTGATCTGGCGCAGCACGGCGGTGTGCGCGTGCGGGTTGCCCAGCTCGTCGCGGGCCGCCTGGACCTGGGTGAGCATCGCGCCGGCGTCGGCCGGTCGGGCGGCCGGGTCCCGCCGGGTCGCGCGGGCGACGAGCGCGTCGAGGACCGGCGGCAACGCCGGGACCAGGGTCGACGGCGCCGGCACGTCGCGGTCGACGTGCTGCCAGGCGACCTCGACCGGGCGGTCGCCGTCGTAGGGCACCCGGCCGGTGAGCATCTCGAACAGCACGATGCCGGCGGAGTAGACGTCGGTGCGCGGGTCCGCGTGCCCCTGGGTGACCAGCTCCGGCGCGACGTAGGCCACGGTCGCCATGAGCTGGTTGCCGTTCTCCTCCTCGGCGCTGGCCTCGACGGCCCGGGCCAGGCCGAAGTCGGCCACCTTGACCACGCTGTCGACGAGGTTGCCGCTGCCGCCGGCGGGCGCCTCGGCGACCAGCACGTTCTCCGGCTTGACGTCGCGGTGCACGAGCCCGGCCCGGTGCGCGGCGGCGATCGCGGCGAGCATCTGCTCGGTGATCGTGAGCGCCTCGTCCGGGTCGAGCCGGCGCCGCTCGGCGAGCACGTCGCGCAGCGTGCGCCCGCGGACGTATTCCATCACCAGGTAGGGCAGGCCGGCGTGGATGCCCTGGTCGTAGACCGCGACCACGTTCGGGTGGGTGAGCCGGGCGATGGTCTTCGCCTCGTCGGTGAAGCGCTCGACGAAGCCGGCCATCCGGGCCCGCGCCTGCGGCGCCTGGGTCGGGTGAATGATCTTGACCGCCACGGTGCGCTCCAGGCGCTCGTCGGTGGCGGTGTACACGGTCGCCATGCCGCCACGGGCCACGCGACCGCGAATGCGGTAGCGCCCGTCGAGCAGCGAGCCCAGCAACGTGTCGGCGACCTGTGTGTCCATCGGCAGGCAGTCTATGTGTCGGGACGGTGAAGGTTGAACAGGATGCTACCGCCGGCATCCGACGAGGGGGGACCGGCACGCGCGCCGGACGGTTCCAGGGGTGCCGTGCACCCGGATGCAGGGGCGCGTGGCAGGGTGGTCGGGTGACCGATTCCGTACCCGCCGAGACCGGCGCCGACCTGCCCGGACCGACCGACCCGGCCGGTTGGCTGACCCTGCCGGACGTGGCCGAGCGCCTCGAGCTGTCGATCAGCAAGGTGCACCAGATGATCCGGGACCGCGAGCTGCTCGCGGTGCGCCGCGACGGCGTCCGACGGATCCCGGCCGAGCTGGTGGCCAACCACAACGTGCTCAAGCACCTACCCGGCGTGCTCAACCTGCTCGCCGACGCCGGGTACGACGACGAGGAGGCGTTGCGCTGGCTCTACCGGGAGGACCCGAGCCTGCCCGGCACCCCGGCCGCCGCGCTCGCCGGCGACCTGGCCCGCGAGGTCAAACGCCGAGCCCAGGCCGTAGCCTTCTGACCCCCACCCCGGGCCGCCACGCGGTCGATCATGAAGTTGGCGGCTGAGTCGATCTCCGATCCGGCCGTCAACTTCATGATCGACGGGGGTGAATGGGGGTGGGGTGGGTCAGTCGGCGCGGCGGGTGGCGGCGATGGCCAGGTCGACCAGGGCCTGCCGCGCCTCGGTGTCCAGGTCGACGGCGCTCAGCGCGGCCAGCGCGCCCTCGGTCAGCGCGGCGATCCGGTGCTCGGTGCGCGCCAACGCGCCGCTGGCCGTGATCAGCTCACGCAGCCGGGTCACCCCGGCGGCGTCCAGGTCCGGCGCGCCCAGCCCGGCCAGCAGCAGCTCCCGGCCGGCCGGGTCGAGCGTCTCCAGGGCCGCCGCCACCAGATAGGTCCGCTTGCCCTCGCGCAGGTCGTCGCCGGCCGGCTTGCCGGTGCGCTCCGGATCGCCGAACACCCCGAGCACGTCGTCCCGCAGTTGGAACGCCTCACCCAGCGGCAGCCCGTACGCCGAGTAGGCCGCGTGCACCTCGGTCGGCGCGCCGGCCAGCGCGGCGCCCAGCAGCAGCGGACGCTCGACGGTGTACTTCGCCGACTTGTAGCGGGCCACCTTGCCGGCCCGGTCGAGCGAGGTGTCGCCGGTGGCCTGGGTCAGCACGTCCAGGTACTGCCCGACGGTCACCTCGGTGCGCATCTCGTCGAAGACCGGCCGGGCCCGCGCCACCGTCGCCGGCGCCAGGCCGCCGGAGTGCAGCAGCTCGTCGGACCAGACCAGGCACAGGTCGCCCAGCAGGATCGCCGACGCGTCACCGAACGCGTCGGCGTCACCGCCCCAGCCCGCCGCGCGGTGTCGGGCGGCGAACCGCCGGTGCACGGCCGGCTCGCCCCGCCGGGTGTCCGAACGGTCCATCAGGTCGTCGTGGATCAGCGCGCTGGCCTGGACGAACTCCAACGCGGCCAGGGTGGCGACGACCTGGTCGGAGTCGATCCCGCCGGCCCCGCGGTAACCCCAGTAGCCGAAGGCCGGGCGCAGCCGCTTCCCGCCGCCCAGCACGAACGCCTCGATCGCCTCGGCGACCGGCAGCAGGCCGTCGTCGACGGCGGCCAACCAGGTGCGCTGGCCGGCGAGGAACTCGGTGAGCGCCTTGTCGATGCGCTGGCGCAGGCCGGCGCGGTCGACGGGGGAGACAGGAGCAGCGTGGGTCACGCCCCGACGCTAGTCGGTCCCCGCGGGACACGCCCCGCCGCCGCCCCGGCGCGCCGCGCCCGCGTGGGCCGGGGCCCGGCCGGGGTGGGCGCCGGCAGGTAGGGGCGGGCGTCCGTGAACAGCTCCGCACAGCGCCGGGAGGCCGGCTCGTCCGGGCGGTCGGCCAGCCCTCGGCGGAACTCGGTGAGCTGGCCGACCGCCCGTGGCGAACCGCAGCGGACCGCGTCGAGCAGCGCCGCGCCGGCCACCGCGCACGCCTCCGGCACCGCGTCGAGCCGCAGGTGCGCGCGGGCGAGCCAGGCGCCGTAGACGGCCGCCCGGCGGGGTCGGCCCCGACCGCCGGCCACCACCGGCGCCAGCAGCGCGACCGCGTCCGTCGGACGGCCCACCGCGACAAGCGTGCGGCCGGTCATCGCCGACAGCTCGGCCTCGTCGAGCCAGTAGAGCCAGGGCGGCTCCCGCCGCGGATCGGGGGCGCCGACCCGGCCCGCGCCGGCGAGCGCCTGCCCGGCGGCGCGGCCCCGCCCGGCCAGCGCCGCGGCGAGCGCGACCCGGTGCAGCAGCAGCGCCCGCAGCCCGGCGGAGGCGCCGTCGCGCCCGGCGGCGTATCCGATCCGGGCCAGCGTGAGCGCGCCGGCCGGGTCGCCGGCGCCGGCCAGCAGGTGACTCGCCGACCCGAGCACGTGCCCGGCCAGCGGCCGGTCCCCGGCGGCCAGCGCGGCCCGCAACGCCAGCCGGTAGGCGACCAGGCCGCCGGTGAGGTCGCCGGCGTCGGCGGCCAGCCACCCGGCCAACTGGGCCGACTCGGCCAGCTCCGGCAGCAGCCGGCGGCGGCCGGCCGGCCCGGCGAGCCGGTGGCCGCGGACCACGCGCCGCAGCCGTCGTGCGCCGTGCGCGGCCAGGTCACCGCCGCCGAGCAGGTCGTCCCACCGCCGCAGCACGGCCAGCCCGACCTCGCCGGGCCTGTCGTCCGACCCGGCGGCCGGGACGCGGTCGCCGACGGGCCCGGACGGTGGTGGCAGGCCGTCGGTCAGCGGCCCGGCCAGCGTGCCGCCGGTCGGGTCGGCCGCCCAGCGGTGCGCGAGGGTGAGCAGGGCCAGCCGGGCGCGGGACCCGGCCGCGTCGACCGCCGCGGGCGTCGCGCCGAGACGGCGGCTGCGCGCGGCGGCCCCGGTGAGCAGCTCACCCGGCACCCCGAGGACGGCGGCCAGCCAGGCGGACCAGAAGTCGCCGGGGAGCCGGAGCTGGCGTTCCCACCGGGACACCTCGTGCCGGGTGAGCGTGGGCACGCCGGAGGCGGCGCATAGCTCGGCGGCGACCCGCTGCTGGCTCCAGCCGCGGGCGGCCCGCAGCTCGGCCAGGAGCGGCCCCAGCAGGCCGGGACCGGACGGCGAGGACGGGATCATCGGGGACCTCCGGGGCGACGGCGCGGGTGGCGACGCGGACACCCGGTGCGTGCCGCACCGGCGCGTCGCCGTCGTGACGACCCCCGCGCGGGCCCCCGGGCCGGCCGTCGGCCGCCCACCGCGCTGACGTCAGTTCTACCCCCGGGGTACGACGTCGCGACCGGCCCCGCTCGCGGGCTGGGAAGCGTCTCGGCACACCGGGTCGATCCGGTTACAGTCGTCGGGTGGCGCTCGGTCTTCCCTCGGTCCTCCCCAATCCGCAGCCGGCGATCGGGGAGCTGGTCCGTGACGGCGGCCCCACCTTCTCGTTCGAGTTCTTCCCGCCCAAGACCCCCGCCGGCGAGAAGCTGCTCTGGCAGGCGATCCGCGAGCTGGAGCCGCTGCTCCCGTCGTTCGTCTCGATCACCTACGGCGCGGGCGGCTCGACTCGCGACACCACCGTCGCGGTGACCGAGCGGATCGCCACCGAGACCACCCTGCTGCCGATGGCGCACCTCACCGCGGTCAACCACTCGGTCGCCGAGCTGCGGCACGTGATCGGCCGGCTGGCCTCGGTCGGGGTCCGCAACGTGCTGGCCGTGCGGGGCGACCCGCCGGGCGACCCGGGCGGCGAGTGGGTCACCCACCCGCAGGGCGTCAGCTACGCCGAGGACCTGGTCCGGCTGGTCCGCGACAGCGGTGACTTCAGCGTCGGGGTGGCCGCCTTCCCGTACAAGCATCCGCGCTCGCCCGACGTGGCCAGCGACACCGCGCACTTCGTCCGCAAGTGCCGGGCCGGGGCCTCGTTCGCCATCACCCAGATGTTCTTCGACGCCGACGACTACCTGCGGCTGCGCGACCGGGTCGCCGCCGCCGGCTGCGACACCCCGATCCTGGCCGGGGTGATGCCGGTGACCCAGATCGGCACCATCGCGCGCTCGGTGCAGCTCTCCGGCGCGCCGTTCCCGCCCGCGCTGGCCGAACGGTTCGATCGGGTGGCCGACGACCCCGACGCGGTCCACCGGCTCGGCATCGAGCAGGCCGGCGAGATGTGCGCCAAGCTGCTGGACGAGGGCGTGCCGGGGATCCACTTCATCACCCTCAACCGCTCCACCGCGACCCGCGAGGTCTGGCAGCGGCTGCGGGCCGACGCGCGGGTGTGACCACCCGCCACGCGACACCCGGAGCGCCCTTCTACGGTTGAGCCCGTGGTGGGCACACAGCTGAACTGGGACCAGTACGCGACCGCGTGGGCGCGGCTGCACGGTGGGTTCGATCCCCGGAGCGCCGCGCCGGTGGTGCGCGCCTGGCTGCGCTTCGCCTACCACGTGGGCTTCGTGCTGGGCCGGCTACGGGTCGGCCCGACCGCGGTGACCGTGTTCGGGGTGTTGCTCTGCTTCTGCGTACCCCTGCTGGTGGGCCGGGCCGGCGACGGACCGTTCCTGGGCGCGTTGTTCGTGCTGCTGGCCGCCGTGGCGGACAGCGTCGACGGCGCGGTGGCGGTGGCCACCGGCCGCACCACCCGGCTGGGCTACGTCTACGACTCGGTCGCCGACCGGCTCGGCGAGGTGGCCTGGCTGCTCGCGTTCTGGCTGCTCGGCGCGCCCGGCGCGCTGGTCGCCGCGGCCGGCGGCCTGTCCTGGCTGCACGAGTACGTGCGGGCCCGGTCGGTCTCGGCCGGGATGCGGGAGATCGGCGCGGTGACCGTGGGGGAGCGGCCCACCCGGGTCTGCGTGGCGCTGGTCGGGCTGGTGGTCGCCGGGCTCACCGGGCTGATCGACGTCGACCTGCTCGCCGGCACCATCACCATGGCCACCACGGTGTGGGTGCTGCTCGCCGGCTTCGGCCTCGGTCAGTTGCTGTCCGCGGTGCGCCGCGCGCTCGTCGACGCCGGCTGACCGCCCGCACGAGGTGTGGGAAGGGGCCCCTTCTCTACCGGAGGCGTTAAGAAGGGGCCCCTCCTTTCACCAGGCCGGGCCGATGGCGTCGGCGACGATCTCCGCCGACAGGGTCACCATGGGGAGGCCGCCGCCCGGATGCGTGGAGCCGCCGACCAGCCACAGCCCGGCGACCGGGCCCCGGTTGGCCGGGCGCAGCAGGCCGCCCGCGGTGCCGTAGATCGCCCCGCCCGGCGCGCCGGTGGAGGCGTCCAGGTCGGCCGGCGTGCGGATCTCGGAGAAGACCAGCCGGTCCCGCACGTCCACCCCGCGCTCGGCCAGCACGTCCAGGATCCGGTCCGCGTACGCCTCCGCCAGCCCCGGCCGCCGCCAGTTCACCGCGTCCGCGGCGGTGCCGTGGCGGGGCGCGTTGACCAGCACGAACCACGCCTCGTGGCCGTCTGGCCGGGCCGCCGGGTCGTCGGCGGCGGTGACGAACACGGTCGGGTCGGGGGCCGGGCGGGCCCGCACGCCGCGACCGGGGTCGCCGAAGACGGCGTCGAACTCGGCGTCGTAGTCGCGGGGGAAGAACACCGTGTGGTGGGCCAGCCCGGTGTCGCCGCGCACGCCGAGCAGCAGCACGAAACCGGCCAGGCTGCGGTCGGTCAACGCGGCCAGCCGGCGCGGGTGCGGCAGCAGGTCCCGGTAGACGGTGAGCGCGTCGGTGTTGGCGACCACCACGTCGGCCGGGACGGGGACGGCCGACCCGGCGACACGGACCCCGTGCACCCGGCCGCCGGCGGCGTCGATCCGGGTGACCGCCGCGTCGGTGCGGACCACCACGCCGAGGTCCAGGCAGCGCGACAGCAGCGCGTCGGCGAGCGTGCCCAGCCCGCCGCGCAGGTACCAGCCGCCGTACGCCAGCTCGGCGTAGGGGACGGCGACCAGCGCGGCCGGCGCGCGGCGCGGGTCGGCGCCGGTGTAGGTGGCGTACCTGTCGAGCAACATCCGCAGCCGGTCGTCGGACAGGTGCGTGCGGCCCAGCCCGCGCAGCGTGCGGCCGGGGCCGATGGCGGCCAGGTCGCCCAGCCGCCAGGCCAGCGACGCCAGGTCGCGCGGCGAGTCCACGGCGCGGCGCAGGATGTCCCGGTGCGACGCCGTCCACACCCGCTCGGCGCGCCGCCACAGCTTCCGCCAGTCGGCCGCGGACCGGTCGCCGAACGCGGCGCCGATGCGGGCCGCGAACTCGTCCGGGTCGGCGCAGGAGTCCAGCGCGGGGCCGCCGCCGGGGAAGACGTGCCGCACGATCGGGTCCAGCGGGACCAGGTCGAGGTATTCGTCGAGCTTCGCGCCGGTGGCCTCGAACAGGTCGGCGAAGACCTGCGGCAGGGTGACCAGGCTCGGCCCGGTGTCGAAGCGCCACGTCCCCTCCGGGGTGTGGTGCGCCCACCGGCCCAGCTTGCCGCCGACCGTGCCGGCCCGTTCCAGGACGGTGACCTCGTGCCCGGTGACCGCCAGCCGGGCGGCGACGGCGAGACCGCCCACGCCGGCGCCGATGACCACGATGCGCGCCATGGGGTGCCCCTCCTAGGTGACCGGGCGACCCCGCCAGGTGAGCCGGCGTCGCTTCCGCAGATGGTACGACCGGACGGTCAACCAACCGAGGACCACGACCGACACGGGGTGCGCCAGCGCGTCGGGCCAGGCCCGCCCGCCGGTGGCCCGGGCGCTGACCACGCGGCCCGCGACCCCGGCCAGGTAGGCCAGCGCGGCGACCCCGGCCACCGCCGGCGCGCCGGCCGCCAGCGCGGCGACCGCCAGCAGCGGCGGCGCGGTGTAGAGCAGGAGCAGCAGCGTCAGCACGGCCGCCGCGCCGGCCGGGTGCCCGAACGAGGCCCACAGCGACTTGGTGTAGCCGTCGCGCAGTTGCGGCCAGTCGTCGTACATCCGGCAGGACGCCAGCCGGGAGCCGTCGGCGAGGGCGATCCGGCCGCCGGCCCGCTTCACCGCCCGGGCCAGCTCGATGTCCTCCAGCACCTTGTCGGCCACCGCCGCGTGCCCGCCGGCCCGCAGGTAGCCGGCCCGGTCCAGGACGAGGAACTGCCCGCCGGCCGCGGCCAGCGAGGGCCGCCGCGAGCGTTCCATCGCGCGCAGCGGCAGGAACGTCAGCCACAACCACTGCAGCAGCGGCTGCGCCAGCCGGTCGGCCGCCGTCCGCACCACGATCCGGGGGTACGGCGACAGCAGCGTCGCGCCCGCCGCGCGCAGCTCGGTCACCGCCGCCGCCACCGCGTACGGGGTGAGCACCACGTCGGCGTCGACGAACGCCAGCACGGTCGGCGCCGGGTCGGCGCGCGTGGCGAGCTGCCAGCACGCGTGCGGCTTGCCCAGCCAGCCGGGCGGCGGGGCGACGCCGGTGAGCAGCGTGACCCGGGGGTCGGCGCCGGCCACCGCGCGGACCACGTCGGCGGTGCCGTCGTCCGAGCCGTCGTCGAGCACCACGATCCGCAGGTCCGGCACGCCGCGTTGGGCGAGCAGCGCGCGCAGGCACGGGGTGACCCGGTCGGCCTCGTCGCGCAGCGGCAGCAGCACCGCCACCGCCTCGGCGGTCTCGACCGGCCCGGCGGTGGGGCGGCGCAGCCAGGCGACGGCGTTGACGAGCGTGTGCCCGGTGAGCGCGGCGACCGCCACCACCAGCGCGAGGGCGGCGGTCATGCCGGCGCGTCGACCCGGGGCGCGGGATCCGGCGCGACGGTCCGGTCCCGACGGCCCCGCCACAGCACCACCGCCAGCGGCACCGCGGCCACCGCCATGCCGACCGCGCCCCACACCGCGGAGGCGGGCAGCCGGAGGAAGACCGCGTGCGCCAGCACGCTTGAGGCGTACGTCCAGAGGTAGAGCGCGAACATCGGGCCGTCGCGGCGGTCGACCCGGTCGACGGCCGGCCCGGCGAGCGGGCGCAGCACGACGGCCAGCAGCACGGCGAAGCCCAGCCAGCCCAGGTAGTTGCTGACCGGGATGCCGGGCAGCCCGGGCAGCGCGGGGGTGGCGTCGCGCCAGGTCCAGTAGCCCTCGGCCACCATCTGCGGGTCGAGGAACAGGTCCCACGCGGCGAGCCCCACCGCCGCCAGCGCGACCCGGCCGGCCCGGGAGACGGTGAGCCGGACCGCGGTGAGCCACGCCGGCCAGGCCATCCAGGTCCAGGCCAGCGGGATGATCAGCGGCACACCGGCCAGCTTCGGGCCCAGCTCGCCCGAGTAGTCGTAGCTGCCGAACGGGAACCCGGTGGCCACGCCGATCGCCTCGACCGCGAACCCGCCGCCGGTCACCACCGCGACCAGCGCGGCCGCGACCCGGGCGCCTCGGGTGAGCAGCGCGTGGGCGACGGAGAGCAGCCAGCCGAGCACCACGGTGGCGACGGTCAGCCCGGCCCGGGTCGTGCCGCCGGTGAGCGGATAGCAGATCTGGACGAGGACCAGCACCGCCAGCAGCGCCCAGGGCAGCCGGACTCGGCTCATGCCTTCTCCGGGCCTGCGGCGGGCAGCGGCAGGTCCCGGCCGAGCACGCCGAACGGCCGCTCGTCGCCGGGGAAGTGGAAGTGGCGCAGCACGTCGACGAAGCCGAAGCGGCGGTAGAGCCGCCAGGCCCGCGACGTCCGCTCGTCGGCCTCCGGGGTGGACAGCAGCGTGGTGTCCCCCTCGGCCACGCCGAGCAGCGCGCGGAGCTGACGGGCGCCCACGCCGTGCCCCTGCGCGGGCGGGCGCACGTGCAGCTCGACCACCTCGAACGGGCGGGCCAGCCAGCGTTGCCGGGTCTTCGCGTCCAGCGCCCGGTGCACCTGGTCGTGCCACCACTGGCCGGTGGCGCCGAGGTAGCCGTACCCGAAACCGGCCAGGTGGCCCTCGGAGGTCAGGCTGGCGACGGCGCGGAAGCCGGGTCGCCGGACGTGGGTGGCGATGTAGCCACGCCGGGCCTCCAGCAGGTCGGCGCGGTAGCCCATCGCCTCGCCGTAGACGGCGACCACGTCGTCCAGCCGGCGGACCAGGTCGTCCGGCGTCCAGCGGACCAGCCTCATGCGTTCCCTCTCGCCGAGTCGGGGTCGCCGTCCGCGGCGACCCAGCCGAGCACCGTGCGGTCGCCGACCACGTCGCCCACCGCGAACCGCGCGAAGAGTTCCTCCGCGTACCAGCCCTCGGTGGGGGTGCGGGTGATCGCGGCGCGGTGCTCGGGGGAACGGTACGCGAACGCGACCAGGTCCGTCGGGTCACGCCACACGCTCACCGTGCCCTGCCAGCCCAGCGGCGCCTCGCCGACGCCGAATCGGGCGAGCAGCCCGGGCGCGGCGTGCAGCTCGGCGGCGACCGGTGGGACGGCCCGCCAGAACGTGGCCGCCCGGCGGGCCCGCAACCGGGCCCGGGTCAGCGCCAGCACCGGGCCGGTGACCCGCCCGCCGGTCGGCGCGCCGAACGGCTCCCGGCCGGACCACAGGCCCCGGCTGGTCAGCGGGCGCAGGTCCACCCGGACGGCGGCGTCGGCGACGCGGGCCCAGGAGCGGGCGATCGGGGAGGCGTCGAAGCCGGCCGCGGCGTCGGGGGAGTCCCACACCACAAGCGCGGCCCAGCGGGTCAGGTCGGCGTCGCCGGGGCCGAAGCCGGTGCCGGTCCCGGTGCCGAGCAGTTTGGCGAAGCGGACGCCGGGCAGCCGGCGCAGCCGTGCCGGGTGGGTCGCCATCCGGGCCAGCGCGCCGGGCACCGCCCGCCGGGGGACACGCCACACGTGCAGCGTGACGAGGTCGGGGTTCACGCCACCTCGGCCGGGTCGCCGCCGGTGATCCGCAGCAGTTCCGCGTACGTGGTGGGGAACACCGCCTGCGGCACGCCGCCGGCCGCCCACACCTCGTCGTACCCCTCGAGCGCGGTGTCGACCAGGGTGCGCAGCGGCCCGGGGTGGCCGAGCGGCGCGACCCCGCCGATCACCTGACCGGTGTGCCGCCTGACGAAGTCGGGGCTGGCCCGGCGCAGGTGGGCCACGCCCAGCGTGGCGGCCAGCCCGGCGGTGTCCACCCGGTGCGCGCCGGAGGTGAGCACCAGCAGCGGCGCGCCGTCGGCGTCGAAGACCAGCGAGTTGGCGATGGCGCCGACGTCGACGCCGAGCGCCGCGGCGGCCGCGGCGGCGGTGTGCACCGCCTCCGGCAGCAGGCGGACGGCGCTGGCGTCGCCGGAGAAGTCCCGCGCCCCGGCCGCGTCGAGCGCCCGCTGCACCGCCCGCACGTTCGGATGTGGCTCAGACTGCATGCCCCCCATTCTCCCCCCGCCGGCCGGACCACCCTCGCCGGGTGCGTCGATCATGAGGTTGGCGGTGTCGCCGCCCGGCGTGTCGGACCGCCAACCTCATGATCGACCGACGGTGGCGTGGCGGCGGCGCGGGAGTGGAGCAGGGTCTGGATGCCGTCGAGGATGCGGGTGAGGCCGAAGTCGAGGGTGGGGTCGGGGGTCGGGGAGGCGGGGTCCGTGGGGGAGCGGGGGGTGGCGGGGGCGGCCAGGGCGGCGGCGAGGGCCGGGAAGCGGGCCTCGCGGCCGTGCACCAGCGCGGCGAACGCCGCCTCCCGACCGGAGTCCGGTGGCAGGCCGGCCAGGTTGCGGGCGTGCCCCACCAGCAGCGTCGCCACGTCGAGCCGCTCGGTCGCGGTGAGCCCGGTCCCGGCGAGCGCGGCCACCACGCGGTCCACCCAGGACAGCTCGTTCGGGCCGGGCAGCCGGGCCCCGACGGCCGCCGCCTGCGCCCAGGGATGCCGGCGGAACCGCTCGACCAGCCGCCGGGTCCAGTCGTCGAGCCGCGCCCGCCAGTCCGCGTCGGCCCCGGCCGCCTCCCGGTCGGCGTCCGGGCCGGGTGGGGGTGGCTCGCCCAGCGCCTCGTCCAGCATCAGGGCGACCAGTTCGGCCCGGCCCGGCACATAGCGGTAGAGCGCCATCTTGGTGACGCCCAGCGACTCGGCGACCCGCTGCATGGTCAGCCCGTCGAGCCCGTCCGCGTCGGCGACGGCGATGCCGGCGCGGGCCACGGCGGCCGGGGAGAGCGTGGGGCGGGGCCCGCGCCGGGGGCCGGCGGGCGCGCCCCAGAGCAGCTCGAACAGCCGCTTCTTGTCGACCTCACCGGCCCGCACGGATCGCCCTCCCGCCTCCGGCGGCCCGGGTCCGCCGTCAGGGAGACGATACGGTGGCCCGCCCGGGCCAGCCCGGGGTGGCCCGGACCCGGCCGGCGGCGTCCACCAGCAGGGCCGCGTACCCGTCCAGGGTGGCCAACCAGTCCGGCGCGTCCGCGCCCCGGGCGACCGCCGCGGTCGCGTACACGTCGGCCCAGAGCAGGTCCGGGCCGACCACGGTGACCGACCGGAGGGCCTCGGCCGGGCGCCCGGCGCGCGGGTCGGTGATGTGCGCGCCGCGCCGCCCGGTGCCGGAGGTGGCGACCGCGCCGCCGGCCCGCTCGACGACGTCGAGCATCCGCTCGGGCCGGTCCGGGTCCTCGACGCCGACCCGCCAGGGCGGCCGGCCCGGCGCGACCCGCAGCAGCACGTCCCCGCCCGCGTTGAGGCACAGGTCGTGGTCGGCCAGGTCGGTCAGGTGCCGGGCGGCCCGTTCCACCGCCCAGCCCTTGACCAGGCCGGACGGGTCGTAGCCGGTGCCGCCCAGCGGCAGCGGCAGGCGGCGGGCGTCGAACCACCCGTCGGTCCGCGCGCGGGCCGTCTCGCAGAGCCCGGCCACCTCGCGCACCAGCGGGTCGGCGGTGGCCGCCGGACCGGGCGGCGCGCCCCGCAGCCGGCCCAGCACGCTCTCCGGCCGCCAGGTGCTGAACACCGCGTCGGCGGCGCGCAGTTCGGCGAAGACGCGCGCCACCCGCCGCTCGACCGCCGGGGTACGCACCCCCGGGCCACGCAGGTGCACGCTGACCGGCAGCCCCATCACCTGCTCCACCCAGGCGCGGCGGTCCGGCCCGCTCATCGCAGGTGCGCCGCGTCGATGGCGGACTGGAGCGACTCCCGGTAGCCGTCGCTGGTCACGGTGGCCCCGGAGACGCTGTCGATCCGCGCGCTCTGCGCCGCGAGGGCCTCCTGCCGCAGGATCGGCACCGCGTAGTCGTTGATCTCCTGATCCCGCCGGTTGCCGTCGGGCACCTGCACGGCGGTCACGTCGGTGATCTTGCCGGCGGCGACGGTGATCCGCACCTGCACCGGCCCCCACCGGGTCTGCGCCACCGACCCGGTGGCCGTGCCGCTGCCGCCGGTCGTGGAGCCGTCGCCACCGGTCGAGGAGCCGCCGCCGGTCGTGCCGCTGCCGCTCCCGGTCGAGGAGCCGGTGCCGCCGCCCGACGCGTCCGGGCCGCCGTCGGCGCCGCTCCACGTGCCGCCGCCGGGGTCGCTCCCGGTGGCGACCGCGCCGGTCTCCCCGCCCGCGCCCATGGTGCTGGTCCGGTAGCTGAACAGCAGCACCAGCGCGGCCACGGTGGACAGCAGCCAGATGGTGATCCGTCGCACGGATCCTCCCTTCGCGCCCGTCACCAGGCGAACAGTTCGTGATGGACGTGCGCGTCGGGCACCCCGGCCGCGCGGGTCGCGGCGCGGACGGCGTCGACCCAGCCGTCCGGACCGCAGAGGAAGACGTCGTGCCCGGCCACGTCCGGGGAGAGCCGGCGCAGCGCGTCGGCGTCGGCGAGCCCCTCGGCGTACGCGGGCAGCCAGGACGGCTGCGCCGCCCGGGGCCCGACCAGGTGGTGCACGACCAGCCCGCGTTCGGCGGCCAGCCGGTCCAGCTCGGCGGAGAAGGCCAGGTCCTCCGGGGTACGCGCGCGGTAGGCGAGCACCGCCTGCCCCGGCGCGTACGGCAGCTCCCAGAGCAGCGCCAGCAGCGGGGTGAGACCCACGCCGCAGGCCAGCATGGTGATCCCGCCGCCGCGCCAGTGCTGCCCGGTGAGCCGCCCGTACGGCCCCTCGATCAGCACCCGGGTGCCGGGGCGCAGGGCGGCCACCCGGGCGCTGTCGTCGCCCAGGTCCTTGACCGTGATCCGCATCAGGTCCCCGTGCGGCGGCGCGGACAGCGAGTACGGGTGCGCCCGCGACCAGCCGGGACCGTCGAGGAATCGCCAGAGCAGGAACTGCCCGGCCCGGACCGGCAGCGTGTGCAGGTGCCGCCCGCGCAGCCAGACCGAGGTGATCCCGGGCGCCTCGGGCACCACCGCGGCCACCTTGATCCGGTGCCGCAGCGAGCGCCAGGCCGGCAGGCCGAGCCGCCAGATCAGCACGCTGGCCAGTGCCAGCAGGTAGACCGTCCACCAGTAGGCGCGGGCGAGCGGCGAGGCGAGGAAGTCGGCGCCGGTCCAGAGCTGGTGCGGCAGCGCCAGCGCGACGCCCAGGTAGGCGTAGAGGTGCAGCAGGTGCCAGGACTCGTAGCGCAGCCGCCGCCGGGCCGCGCGGACCGAGGTCGCCACCACCAGCACCAGCAGCGCCAGCGCCGCGGTGGCGAGCAGCATCCCGGGGTACGTGACGACGAGGTCCCAGGTCTCGGCGAGCACGCCCTGCCGGGCGGCGCCGGCGTAGCCGAGGACGGTCAGCAGCACGTGCGCCAGGAGCAGGTGGAACGAGGTGAAGCCGGCGAGCCGGTGCCAGCGGGCGATCCGGTCCTGGCCGAAGCGGCGTTCCAGCAGCGGCACCCGGGCCATCAGCACCACCTGGATCAGCATCAGGTCGGCGCTGAGCAGGCCGGTGAGCCGGCCGAGCGAGGTGAGCCCGGTGGCCGCGCCGGCCAGCAGCTCCTGCACCCCCCGGTCGGCGGTCCACAGCGCGGTGACCACCAGCAGGCTGAGCGCGGCGAGGGTGCCGGCGACGTCGGCCCACCAGGCCGGGGCGGCCGGCGGGGTCGGGCGTACGACCCGCGGGTCGGCCACGGCGGCGCTCACCGGACGGTCTTCTCGGTACGGCGGACGTTCATGGGGTAACCGTCTGCCGGTGAGTTCCGGTTCTCCTTTGCCGAGGCTGTGCCCCGGCTGAGAATCCGTACCGCCCGCCTGCGCGTCCCCGGCGCGTCACACATTGCGTTTTCGTCGGTGGGGAGGTGTACTGTCAGGGTAGTTAGAACGAGTGTTCGATTAGATCGCGATCGGTTCCCCGCCGACCCGGTCGGGCGCACACCGTTCACCACGCTCCGGAAGCGGTGTTTCGCGGCACCGGCTTCCGGAAGGTGCGGCTCCGCGGGCCGCACCGGGCCTCGGACAGTCGCGAGTCCGAGCCCGTCAGGCAGGTCGTCGCCCGCCGCCCACGACCCCCGGGCGGCGGGCGACGGACCCGCCGGCACGCCGGCCGGGTGTGGGTGTGGGGAAGCGTCCACACCCGGCCGGCCGCCACCCTGAGGTGCGTCTTCCTCCGCACCGACCGCTCCGGGCGACCGGGCGACGGTTTCCCCGTCGCGCGACCGCCCGCCCCGGCCACTCGCGGAGGAGAGACCCATGTCGACCAGTCCGGCCCAGGCGCCCACGGTGCCCGCGCACGTGCTGCCGCACCGCACCCCCGCCCAGTTGCTCGTGGTGGCCCGCGACGGGTTGGCCGAGGCCGCCCACACCCGCCCCGACGGCCTCCGCTACGCCGCCGCCCACCTCGCGGCGCTGCGCGCCGCCGCCGCCGTGCTCGCCGCCCGGGCCCGCCCCGCGCCCACCCGCCGCAACCGGATCACCAGCGTCTGGGTGCTGCTCGCCACCGTCGCCCCCGAGCTGGACGAGTGGGCCGCCCTCTTCGCCGCCGGCGCCAGCAAGCGGGCCGCCGCCGAGGCCGGCATCCCCCGGGTGGTCACCGCCCGGGAGGCCGACGACCTGCTGCGCGCCGCCGAACAGTTCGTGACCGTGGTGGAGACCGCGCTCGGCCTGGCGCACCAACCGGCGTTCGACGGCCTGCACCGGCCGCTCCGGCCCGGCGGCTCCGACGCCGCGCCGCGCTCCGGTCCGGCCGTCGCGCGGCGCTCCGGGGCGGCCGCGGCCTGAGTCGTGGCGCCCGGCCGCCATCGGCGGGACCCGGGTGGCCGGGCGCCGCTCCCACCGCACCACACGATCCACAGCACCATCCACGGGCCGGGCCCGTGGCGAAACACGACGGGGGGTTGGTCCGATGGCGGGCCGCATGGTGGTCGGTTCTGCCGCCCTGGCCGGGCTGGTGCGTCCGGCGAGCGCGCCCGACCCGGCCGGTGGCCATCGGATGCTCCCCGTGCGGGCCGAGCTGACCGGGCTGCTGCCCAACCGGGGGCTGCGGCGCGGCAGCACCGTCGCGGTCGGCCTCGGCCAGCCCCGGCACAGCGGCGCCACCTCGCTGATCCTGGCGTTGCTCGCCGAGGCGTCCCGGGCCGGCTCGTGGTGCGCCGTGGTGGGCGTGCCCACCTTCGGGGCCGGCGCGGCGGCCGAGGCCGGAATCGCCCTGGACCGGCTCGCCCTGGTGCCCGACCCCGGGCCGGAGTGGCCCACCGTGGTGGCCGCGCTCATCGACGGGGTCGACGTGGTGGTCACCGCCGTGCCGACCACTGTCGCCGCCTCGGTCGCCGCCCGGCTGGCCGCCCGGGCCCGGCAGCGTGGCAGCGTGCTGGTCCCGTACGGCAGGTGGGACGGCGCGGACGTGACGCTGCGGGTGGTCCGCGGCGTCTGGCAGGGGCTCGGGCCGGGCCGTGGGCGGCTGCGCCGCCGTGAGGTGACCGTCTCGGCCCGCGGCCGGGGCGCCGCCGCCCGGCCCAAGGAGATCAAGGTGTGGCTGCCCGGCGACGAGCTGACCCGGGTGATCCCCCGTTCCGTCGGCTCCGGCGTCCCCGCCCCGACCCGCCGGCTGCGCGTGGTGACCCCGGTCGCCCGTCCGCTCACCGTGGCCGGGACGGGCCGGTGAGCGGCGTCCCGCCCCGGGCGCTGCTGCTCTGGTGCCCGGACTGGCCCGTCCTCGCCGCCGAGATCGTCGACGGGGTGCCCGCCACCGACCCGGTCGTGGTGCTGCACGCCAACCGGGTGGTCGCCTGCTCCGAGCGGGCCCGGGCCGAGGGGATCCGGCGCGGGCTGCGTCGGCGGGAGGCGCAGGGCCGTTGTCCGGGGCTCGTCGTCGTCGACCACGACCCCGGTCGGGACGCGCGGGCGTTCGAGCCGGTGGTGGCCGCCGTCGAGGAGGTGGTCGCCGGGGTCGAGGTGATCCGGCCCGGCGCGTGCGCGACAGCCGCCCGGGGGCCGAGCCGCTACCTCGGCGGCGAGGAGGCGGCGGCCGAGCGGATCGTCGAGCACGTCGCCCAGAGCTGCGCGGTGGAGAGCCAGGTCGGCGTCGCCGACGGGGTCTTCGCGGCCGGGCTGGCCGCCCGGGAGGGACGGATCGTGCCTCCCGGCGGCACCACGGAGTTCCTGGCCGGCCGGCCGGTCGAGGCGCTCGGCCGGCCCGCCCTGGCCGACCTGCTGCGCCGGCTCGGGATCCGCACCCTCGGCGACTTCGCCGCGCTGCCCGCCGGGGACGTGCTGGCCCGGTTCGGGTTCGACGGCGCGCTGGCGCACCGGCTCGCCGCCGGGCGCGACGACCGCCCGCTCGCGGTCCGGCAGCCGCCCGCCGACCTGACCGTCACCGCCGAGCACGACGAGCCGATCGACCGGGTCGACGCCGCCGCGTTCGCCGCCCGGACGCTTGCCGAGCGCCTGCACGAGCGGCTCGCCGCGTACGGGCTGGCCTGCACCCGGCTCGGCATCGAGGCGGTCACCGCGCACGGCCAGGAGCTGCACCGGGTGTGGCGGCACGACGGCCTGCTCACCGCCGCGGCCATCGCCGACCGGGTCCGCTGGCAGCTCGACGGCTGGCTCTCCGGGAGCAACGGCCGGGGCGGCGCCCGCCCGACCCGGCCGACCGCCGGCATCGTCCGGCTGCGGCTGGTGCCGGACGGGGTGCTCGCCCAGGCCGGCCTGCAACCCGGGCTGTGGGGGGAGACCGGCGCGGAGCGGGACCGGGCGCACCGCGCGCTGAGCCGGGTCCAGGGCATCCTCGGGCCGGAGGCGGTGGTCACCGCCGTGCTCGGCGGCGGGCGCTCCCCGGCCGACCAGGTGCGCCTGGTCCCGTGGGGCGACGAACGGGTGCCCACCCGTCCCGGCCCGCCGCCGCTGCCGGCCCTCCCACCACCAGGTGCCCCGTCGTCGGACCTTCCGTCGCCGGATCCGGTCGCGTCCGCCGGTCCGGGCCCGGTGGCGAGGCGGGGCGGTGGCCGGGCCGGGCGGGGTCGGGCGGTGGTCGAGCCGCCGTGGCCGGGGCGGATCCCGCCGCCGTCGCCGGCCGTGGTGCTGCCCACCCCGCTGTCGGCCGAGGTGCGCGACGCGGCGGGGGAGCCGGTCGTGGTGAGCGCCCGGCTGGCGGTCAGCGCGGCGCCGGCCCGGTTGACCGTGGGCCCCGGCCGGCCGGCCGAGATCTCCGGCTGGGCCGGGCCGTGGCCGGTGGACGAACGCTGGTGGGCGCCGGCCGAGGCGCGGCGCCGGGCCCGGTTCCAGGTCTGCCTGGTCGACGGCACCGCGCTGCTGCTCGCGGTCGAGGGCGGGCAGTGGCTGGTGGAGGCCATCTATGACTGAGTGGCGGTGCCCGGTCGGTCGAGCCGGCACTCTTCCCACCTTCCGGTCCGAAAGTGCCCCTCCGGGGGCCGTTTCGCACCAGGATCTCGGCCGGGGGAGCGCCAGGTGAGCTTCCACAACCCGAAGATGCCCTGGTCGAAGCTGGAGCAGGTGCTCTCCGGGCGGGCGAAGGGCGAGCGCGGCGGGGGCGAGCGGCACCTGCACGTGGTGGACCCGCTCGCGGTCGACGCCGACGGCGGCGACTCCCCGGCCTGGAGCCGCAAGCGCCAGGAATACCGCCCGCCCGAGCTGGACCGCCCGGACGGCACGGTGGCCTACGCGGAGCTGCACGCGCACTCCAACTTCAGCTTCCTCGACGGCGCCAGCCACCCCGAGGAACTGGCCGAGGAGGCCGCCCGTCTCGGGCTCACCGCGCTCGCCGTCACCGACCACGACGGCTTCTACGGCGTGGTGCGTTTCGCCGAGGCGGCCCGCGCGCTGCGGCTGCCGACGATCTTCGGGGCGGAGCTGTCCCTCGGGCTACCCGGCCCGCAGAACGGCGAGCCCGACCCGCTCGGCCGGCACCTGCTGGTGCTCGCGCACGGCCACGAGGGATACGCCCGCCTAGCCGCCACCGTCTCCCGAGCCCAGTTGCGCGGCGGGGAGAAGGGCCGCCCGGTCTACGGCGAGCTGGAGCAGATCGCCGACGAGCTGCGCGACCACGTGCTGGTGCTCACCGGCTGCCGCAAGGGGCACGTGCCGGCCGCGCTGCTCACCGAGGGGGTCGACGCGGCGGCCCGGGAGCTGGACCGGCTCACCGCGCTGTTCGGCGCGGAGACGGTGGCGGTGGAGCTGACCGACCACGGGCACCCGGTCGACGCCGACCGCAACGACGCGCTCGCCGAGCTGGCCGCCGCGGCCGGGCTGCCCACGGTGGCCACGAACAACGTGCACTACGCCACCCCGGGCCGGCGTCGGCTGGCCACCACGCTGGCCGCGGTCCGGGCCCGGCGCAGCCTCGACGAGATCGACGGGTGGCTGCCCGCCGCGGCCACCGCGCACCTGCGCAGCGGCGCGGAGATGGCGGCGCGGTTCGCCGCGTACCCGGGTGCGGTGGCGCGGGCCGCCGAGTTCGGCGCGGAACTGGCGTTCGACCTGCACCTGGTCGCGCCGCAGTTGCCGGCGTACCCGGTGCCGGCCGGGCACACCGAGATGAGCTGGCTGCGTCGGCTGACCATGGACGGCGCCCGGGAGCGCTACGGGCCGCCCGAGGCGCACCCGGAGGCGTACGCGCAGTTGGCGCACGAGCTGCGGATGATCGACGAGCTGGGCTTCCCCGGCTACTTCCTGGTGGTCTACGACATCGTCTCGTTCTGCCGCGAGCAGGACATCTACTGCCAGGGGCGGGGGTCGGCGGCCAACTCGGCGGTCTGCTACGCGCTGCGCATCACCAACGTGGACGCGGTGCGGCACCGGCTGCTGTTCGAGCGTTTCCTCGCCCCGGAACGGGACGGCCCGCCCGACATCGACGTGGACATCGAGTCCGACCGCCGGGAGGAGGTGATCCAGCACGTCTACGCCCGCTACGGCCGGGAGCACACCGCGCAGGTCGCCAACGTCATCTCCTACCGGCCGCGCTCGGCGGTGCGGGACGTGGCCAAGGCGTTCGGCTTCTCGCCCGGTCAGCAGGACGCGTGGAGCAAGCAGATCGACAGGTGGGGCTCGGTCGCCGCGGTCGACGTGGCGGACATCCCGGAGCAGGTGGTCGCGTACGCCAACGAGCTGCAGACGTTCCCCCGGCACCTGGGCATCCACTCCGGCGGCATGGTGATCTGCGACCGCCCGGTGATCGAGGTGTGCCCGGTGGAGTGGGGCCGGATGCCGGGGCGCAGCGTGCTCCAGTGGGACAAGGACGACTGCGCCGCCGTCGGGCTGGTCAAGTTCGACCTGCTCGGCCTGGGCATGCTGTCCGCGTTGCACTACGGCTACGACCTGATCGGGTCCAGCCTGGACCTGGGCGAGATGACGCTCGACGACCCCGAGGTCTACGACATGCTCTGCCGGGCCGACTCGGTCGGGGTGTTCCAGGTGGAGAGCCGGGCCCAGATGGCCACCCTGCCCCGGCTCAAGCCCCGCGAGTTCTACGACCTGGTGGTGGAGGTGGCGCTGATCCGTCCCGGCCCGATCCAGGGCGGCTCGGTGCATCCCTTCATCCGGCGCAAGAACGGCCAGGAGCCGGTCACGTACGCGCATCCGCTGATGCGCAACGCGCTGGAGAAGACGCTCGGCGTGCCGTTGTTCCAGGAGCAGCTCATGCAGCTCGCCATCGACCTGGCCGGGTTCGACGCGGCCGGCGCGGACCAACTGCGCCGGGCGATGGGCGCGAAACGCTCGGTGGAGCGGATGGCGCGGATCGCCGACCGGCTCTACGCCGGGATGGCCGAGCGGGGCATCACCGGTGAGCTGGCCGACGACGTCTACCGCAAGCTCACCGCGTTCGCCAGCTACGGCTTCCCGGAGAGCCACGCGATGAGCTTCGCCTACCTGGTCTACGCCAGCTCGTGGCTCAAGCGCTACCACCCGGGCCCGTTCCTGGCCGCGCTGCTCAACGCCCAGCCGATGGGCTTCTACTCGCCGCAGACGCTCGCCGACGACGCCCGCCGGCACGGGGTGGAGGTGCGGCGGCCGGACATCAACGCCAGCGGCGCCAAGGCGGTGCTGGAGTCGACGCCGGAGACCCGGTGGGGCAGCCTGCCGGGTGAGCCGCCGCACGCCTGGGGGCTGGGCGGTCCGGCGGTCCGGCTGGGGCTGGGCAGCGTCCGTACCCTCGGCGACGACGTGGCCGAGCGGATCGAGGCGGAGCGGGCGGCGCACGGACCGTACCGGGACATGCCGGACCTGGCCCGGCGGACCGGTCTCACCGCGGCGCACCTGGAGGCGCTGGCCACCGCGGACGCCTTCGCCTGCTTCGGGCTGACCCGGCGGCAGGCGCTCTGGGCCGCCGGCGCGGCGGCCCAGGACCGGCCCGGCCGGCTGCCCGGCACGGTGACCGGCGTGGACCCGCCCACCCTGCCCGGCATGGCGGCGGTGGACCGGCTGGTCGCCGACGTCTGGGCCACCGGCCTGTCCCCGGAGAGCCACCCGGCCCGGTTCATCCGGGACCGGCTCGACGCGCTGGGCGCGGTGCCGATCGCCCGGCTCGGCCAGGTGCCGCCCGGGCAGCGGATCCGGGTCGGCGGGATCGTCACCCACCGGCAGCGACCGGCGACCGCCGGCGGGGTCACGTTCCTCAACCTGGAGGACGAGACCGGCATGCTCAACGTCACGTGTTCGCCGGGGCTGTGGCAGCGCTACCGTCGAATCGCCCGCACCAGCGGCGCGCTGGTGGTGCGGGGCCGGTTGCAGCGGCACGAGGGCGTCACGAACCTCACCGCGGACCGGCTGGACGCGATCGAGCCGCCCGTCACGCCGGCGTCCCGGGACTTCCGTTGATGGTAGTGATCCACATTACGGTTTCCGGGGGCCGGACACGGGAGACTCCCGGACGCGGGTGGGCAGAGTCGCCCACCCCGGTATGGGGGATGAACGATGACCTTTCACAGCACGTACCCCGGTGGCGTGGCCAACGCCCGACGGACCCGGCTCGGCGCCGGGTGGGCGCCGACCCACGAGATCGAGCCGCGCGAGCACCAGGTGACCGACGGCCCGGTGGCCAACGCCCAGCGCTCCCGCGCCGAGGAGGACCCGGCGGGCGGCGGCGAGTCCTGACCCCCGCTTCCGGGGGTGACCGGCCCTGTTGGCCATGGTTAGGCTCGGCGGCGTGGAGCAGACCCGAACCCTCACCCCCCGCACCGCCGTGATCTGGGCGGTGCTCCGGGCCGAGCTGGACCGGCGGGCCGGCGAACGACTCTCCGTGCTCGACGTCGGCGGCGGGACCGGCGGCTTCGCCGTCCCGCTCGCCGAGGCCGGCCACCGGGTCACCGTGGTCGACGCCAGCCCGGACGCGCTCGCCGCGCTGACCCGCCGGGCCGCCGAGGCCGGGGTCGCCGATCGGGTACGCGCGACGCAGGGCGACGCCGACGCGCTGACCGGGCTGGTCGAGCCGGCCTCCGTGGACCTGGTGGTCTGCCACTCCGTGCTGGAGGTGGTCGACGCCCCGGAGCCGGTGATCGCGGCGCTGGCCGGCGCGCTGCGCCCGGGTGGCGCGGCAAGCGTGCTGGTCGCCGCGCGGGCCGCCGCCGTGCTGGGCCGGGCGATGAACGGCCAGCTCGACGCCGCCGCCGCGCTCGCCGCCGACCCGCACGGCACCGCCGGCGGACGGGACACCCTGCGCCGCCGCTACGACGCCGAGGGCGCGGGCGCGCTGCTCACCGCCGCCGGGCTCGCCGTCGAGGAGATCCACGGGGTACGCGTGCTCGCCGACCTGCTCCCGGCCGCGGTGGCCGACGGCCAGCCGGCCGCCCTGCTCGACCTGGAGCGCGCCCTGGCGGCGAAGTCGCCGTACCGCGATCTCGCCGCCCAACTGCACCTGTTCGCCCGCCGCCCGGCATGACCGCCCCGGGGCCGCTGGCACGGGTCGCGCCCCGCTACGGCGGTGGCAGCCTGGTCGACGTGCTGCCCAGCGCGCTGTCGCTGTTCGGTGTCCCGGGCGCGGCCGACCTGCTTGGCCTGACCCCCCGGCTGGCCGGCGTGCGCCGGCTCGCCGTGCTGCTCGTCGACGGGCTCGGCTGGCACCAGATCCCCACCGCCGCGCGGTACGCGCCGACGCTGGCCGGGCTGGCCGCCACCACCGGCGTCCCGCTCACCGCGGGTTTCCCCTCCACCACCCCGACCAGCCTGGTCGGCCTCGGCACCGGCGTCGCGCCGGGCGTGCACGGGGTGCTCGGCTTCACCGTCCGGGTGCCCGGCACCGACCGGGTGCTCACCCACGTCGACTGGGCGGGCGACCCGAACCCGTCCCGCTGGCAGCCGGTCCCCACCTGGTACGAGCGGGCCCGGGCGGCCGGGGTGGCGGTGACGGTGGTCAGCCGCCCCGAGTTCGCCGGCAGCGGCCTCACCCTGGCCGCCAACCGGGGCGGCGACTACCGGGGCGCGGCCGGCGTCGACGCGCTCGCCACCCGGATGCTGGCCGCGCTGGCCGCCGGCGCCGGGCCCACCCTGGTCTCCGGCTACCACCCGGACCTGGACCGGCACGGGCACCTCAGCGGCGTCGACTCCGCGCCGTGGCGGTCGGCTGCCGCGGAGGTGGACGCGCTGCTGGCCCGGCTGCTCGACGGGCTGCCGCCGGACGCGGCGCTGCTGGTCACCGCCGACCACGGCCAGCTCGACATCCCCGCCGGGCACCGGATCGACCTGGACGCCGATCCCCGGCTGCGGGCCGGGGCCCGGGTGGTGGCCGGCGAGCCCCGGGTCCGCTACCTGCACGTCGAGCCGGGCGCGGAGGCCGACGTGCTGGCCGCCTGGACGGCGGTGCTGGGCGGCGCGGCCGACGTGCTGACCCGGGCGGAGGCGGTGGCGACCGGCTGGTTCGGGCCGGTGCCGGAGGCGCACCTGACCCGGATCGGCGACGTGGTGGTGGTCTGCCGGGACACGTACGCGGTGGTCGCCACCCGGTCGGAGCCGCCGATGGTGTCGCGGCTGGTGGCGTACCACGGCGCGGACACCGCCGCGGAGATGACCGTGCCGTTGCTTGTGGTCCGGGGCTGACCGGCGCGGGTGTCGGACCGGCGGGCTAGCCTGCGGGTCATGGGCCGCAGCCAGTCGTTGCCCCGGGGCGCCGGTGACCCGCGCTTCGGGCCGGACGCCGACGACACCGGCTGTTCGATCCTGCACGTCGACATGGACGCCTTCTTCGCCTCGGTGGAGGTCCGCCGCCGTCCCGAGCTGCGCGGTCGGGAGGTGGTGGTGGGCGGCGTCGGCCCGCGCGGCGTGGTCAGCTCGGCCAGCTACGAGGCCCGCCGGCACGGGGTCCGCAGCGCGATGCCCACCGCCCGGGCCCGCGCGCTCTGCCCGGGCGCGGTCTACCTGCCGCCCGACTTCGCCGCCTATTCGGAGGCGTCCCGGGCGGTCATGGCGATCTTCCGCGACGTCACCCCGCTTGTCGAGCCGCTCTCGCTGGACGAGGCGTTCCTCGACGTGGCGGGCGCCCGGCGGCTGTTCGGCCCGCCGGCGGCCATCGCCGCGCTGATCCGCCGCCGGGTCGCCGAGGAGCAGCGGCTGACCTGCTCCGTGGGGGTGGCGTCGAGCAAGTTCGTGGCCAAGCTCGGCTCCACCCGGGCCAAGCCGAACGGCCTGCTCGTGGTGCCCGCCGACGGGGTGCTGGATTTTCTGCACCCGCTGCCGGTGTCGGCGTTGTGGGGCGTGGGGGAGCGGTCGGCGGAGGCGTTGCGCCGACTCGGCCTGCGCACCGTGCGCGACCTGGCCGAGGCGCCGCCCGGCCTGCTGCGCCGGGCGGTGGGCGAGGCGTCCGCCGCGCACCTGCACGAGCTGGCCTGGGGGCGGGACCCGCGCGGCGTGTCCCCGGAGCACGTGGAGAAGTCGATAGGGGCGGAGACCACGTTCGAGACCGACGTGACCGACCCGGGTGAGATCCGGCGGGCGCTGCTCGCGCTCGCCGACAAGGCCGGCGCCCGGCTGCGCGCGGCCGGGCAGGTGGGCCGGACGGTGTCGCTGAAGGTCCGGTTCGCCGACTTCCGCACGATCAGTCGGGCGCGCACCCTCGCCGTGCCGACCGACACCGCCCGGGAGATGTTCGACACTGCCTGGGCGCTCTGGGGCGTTCTCGCCCCGACCGAGCCGGTCCGTCTCGTCGGCGTCCGGATGGAGGGGCTCGCCCCGGCGCAGGAGACGCCACGGCAGCTCACCCTGGGCGAGCCGGAGCGGGGCTGGCGGGAGGCGGAGGCCGCGGCGGACGCGGCCGCCGCCCGATTCGGGCGGTCCGTCATAGGTCCGGCCAGTCTTCTCGGGCGGCGCGAGCAGCGGCGAGTCGAAAAACCGACCCGGCCGTAGGTCGTCCCGCTTTCCGACGCGCGAGGGCCCTCGTAGACTTGCGGGTAAGCAGCCGGCTGGCTGCCACGGTCTGTCGGCCCGACCGGGCCGACCAACGTGACCGGGGAGGAGTGCCGTGCCGCTCTCGGAGCACGAGCAGCGGCTGTTCGAGCAGATCGAGCGGTCGCTTGCCGAGGATCCCAAGTTCGCCTCGGCCGTGCGCGCCAGCGACCCGCGCTTCCACGCGCGGCGTCGCGTGCTCGTCGCTGCCGGCGTGGTCGTCGCTGGTCTGGCCCTGTTGATCTACGGGGCCGTGATCAAGATTCCTGCGGTGGCCGTGGCGGGCTTTGTCGTCATGCTGGCCTCGTTGGGCTACGCGGTGCAGTCGCACCGCCGATCCCAGTCGCCCGACCTGCACGTGGTCGGCGGCACCACGACGAGCCGGCGTCGTCCCCGTGGCCGCAGCGGCGGCCGCCGGGGCTCCTTCCTCGACCGGATGGAGGACCGCTGGCGGCAGCGCCCGGAGGGCCACCGCTGACCACGTCCGGTCCCTGACCCGGGCCGGGCGACGACGGGCCGCGCTCGCCGACACCTGTCGGCGAGCACGCCGGCTCCGTCATGCCCGTGCCCACCTCCCGACTCACGCCGGCCGCCTCCGGCTGCGCCCCAGAGTCACCGTCGACCGAGCCGGTAGGTTGCCTCCCGCCCCGTCTTGGCTCGCTCCGGCTCGTCGGGCTCCGGCGCGTCCCAGCCGCCCGCCCGGCAACCGGTAGCCGCCGACGCGTCCCCACCCGGCATCGTTCTCGACGAGAGACGGATCTTCCGCAATCCGGGACCGCCGAGATCTTGGAACGAACCGGCCCTCCAGGGGGCCATTTCCTACCAAGATCTCAAAGCGCCCAACCCGCCCCGCGTGATCAAGGAGTTCGCGCGGTGGTGACGCGAAGCCCTTGATCGATGAGGGCTGGGGGTGGGACGGGCGGACGGCGGCCGACCCGTCCCGGGTCGGCCGCCGGTGGACCGGTCAGCGGGCCGGGCGGCCCGCCAGCAGGCGACGCGGGCTCCAGCGGGCCATCCACAGCCGGGCCTGCCCGCTGGCGGTGACCAGCCGGGCCGACCGTTCGGCCAGGGCGGTCCGCCAGCGCATCAGCACCGACGGTGGCAGCACCGCCGCCAGCAGCCGGGTACGCCGGTCCGCGCGCGCGGCGAGCGCCACCCGTACCGTGCGCAGCGCGGGCTGCAACCCGGTGTCGGTGAGCGGCTCGCGGGCGTAGCGCGCGCGCTCCTCGGCCCGGCCCAGCAGTCGCACCCCGGTCGCCGCGCCGGCGTCCTCGACGAGCGCCTCCCGGGTCAGCCGCTCGGCGGTCGCCCGCGGGGTCTCGGTGCCGTCGACCGGGACGTGGAAGTCGACGAGCGTGTCCAGCAGTTCGTCCCAGGCGGCGTGCGCGTCGGCGCGGGCCGCCTCGGCGTCCACCCCGACCACGATCTCGCGGGCCCCGCCCCGCTGACCGGGCACGGCCACCGCGGTGGCCGTCGGCGGGGTCGCCCGGACCCGGCGCCGGCGACGCAGCGCCGAGCGGCGCAGGGCCGGCACGGCGAGCAGCGCCAGCACCGCGAGTGCCCCGGCCAGCCACCACGGCCAGACCGCGTCCCGCCGGGTCGGACCGCTCTCGCCGACCGCCAGGCCCTGGTCGGCGTCCTTGTCGAGCCGGTCCGGCTCGTTCGGGCCGGCCGACGGGTTCGTCGCGTCGGGCGCGGCGCTGCTGCCCGGCGCCGGCGTGGCCTCCTCCGGCGCGTCGACGTCCGGCGCCCAGGTGGACCGGACCGAGCCGGGGATGCTGGCGGCCGGGGTGGCGTCGAACGGCACCCAGCCGATCCTGTCGCCGAAGTAGACCTCGGTCCACGCGTGCAGGTTCTGGTTGGTCAGCACGTACGTGCCACCGTCGACGTTGCTGCCGTTGGTGAACCCGACCGCCACCCGGGCCGGCACGCCGGCGGCCCGGACCAGCCAGGCCATCGCGGCGGCGTACTGCTGGCAGTAGCCGACCTTGGTGGCGAGGAAGTCGGTGATGTCCGCGCCGCTGCTGCCGTTGCGGGTGGAGAGCGCGTACGTGAAGCCGTTCTCCACCGAGAAGTAGTCGTAGACCGCCCGGACCTTGTCGTAGTTGGTCTCCTTGCCCCGGGTGAGCCGATCCACCAGCCGGTCGACGTCCGGGATCGTCGGCGTGGCGGTCTGCTGCCGCATCACCGCGCTCTCCGACGGCGGGGCCGGCGCGGCGCGCAGCGCCCCGGGGCTGTACGTGGACCGCACGTAGTCGAACGAGTAGCGCTTGCCGCGCGCGTTGTCCCGGTTGGAGAAGACCACCTGCTGGTTGGGGTCGTAGCGCCAGTTGCCGTTGAGGTCCTCGGTGCGGACCGGCTCGGCGTAGACCGGCAGCAGCGGCATGTTGAGGTTCTTCGTCACCTCGACGGTGGCCCGGTAGGTCCGCTGCTCGACCCCGCGGGGGGCGCGTTCGGCCGGGTCGGGCAGGTCGCGGGTGACCGGCTGCCCGGCCGGCACGCGTGCCTGGAAGCCGCTCGGCCGCAGGTCGTCCACCACGCCCAGGCGCAGGTAGAACGGGTTCGGCTCGTTGGTGGTGACCTTGACCAGCTCGAACCGTTCGCTCTGGTTGAGCTGGCCGCTCAGCGCCGCGAACAGGTCGATCCGGCCGGTGTTGCCGCCCTGGCCGGGCCGCCCGTTGCCGTCGCCGGGACCGGCGCCGACGTTGTTCATCAGGCCGCCGGTCATCCCCGGCACGGCCAGCGGCAGCACCACCGCCACCAGCACGCCGACCACGGCCAGCCGGCGACCCGCGGCGGCCAGCGGCGACGCCTCCCACACGTCGACGTCGCGCCCCTCGCCGGTGAACCGGCGGCCGAAGCGGCGGACCCGGTCGACGTTGTCGGTCACCAGCAGCCACAGGTAGCCGGCGGCGCCCACCACGAACGGGGTGGCGGGGACGCTGTCCACGTAGACCGCGACCGGCACCGAGTAGATGGCCAGCATCGGCAGCCCGGCCAGCGCCGGCCGGCGCAGCCCGACCGCGAGCACGTCGACCACCACGGCCACCGCGCCGATGCCGAGCACGGCGAGGAAGAGCAGCGAGTCGACGTCGGGAACCTTGACGCCGTACGCCCGCATGTCCTGCAACGAGGTCTGCAACAGGTCGCCGAAGTGGGCGAACGTGGCCGGGGTCGGCACGAACGCGAGCAGCTCGGTGCCGCCCGGGAAGACCCAGGTCAGGCCCAGGGTCAGGCCGGCCAGCATGGCGAGCAGCTGCCCCCACAGCGGGAACCGGCCCAGCCGGCTCAGCGCCGCCGCGCCGGCCACCACGGAGACCACGATGGCGGCCTGGACCAGCCACGTCCAGCGCTCGAAGATCGCCGACAGCGGGGCCGCCGCCAGCAGGGTCGCCGCCGCGGCGACGAAACCGATGTTGCGGTGCGGGGTCACCGAATCGTCCTTCCGGTCATCGCATGCCGCCGGCGACCGTCTCGGCCAGCGCCGCCCGCAGGGCGAAGCCCTGGGAGCCGCGCCCGGCCTGCGGCCACAGTGCCGGCAGCCGGTTGCCGTGCTCCACCCCGATGACCCGCCAGCCGCTCTGCAGCAGGGCGAGGGCGGAGCTGCCGTGCGCCCGCTCCGCCTCGACCCGGGCCTTGGGCGGCAGGTTCAGCCAGGTGTTGCTGTCGAGCAGGAACGCCACGCAGGTGGCGCCGTTGCCACGCAGCCCGGCCAGCAGCTCCGCCTCGGCGTCGCCGAGCGTGCCGAACAGCGCGATGATCAGGCCGCCGTCGGCCCGCTGCCGGACCTGCTGCACCAGCGTGGTGATCTCGCCCCGCCGGTCCAGGTGCACCTCGGCGAGATGGTCGAGGAGCACCCCCTCGCCGCCGGCCTCGGTGGCGTCGACGTCCACGCCGTTGCCGGTGACCAGGCGCAGCTTGTAGCCGGCCTGGCGCAGGTGCACGGCGATGCTGGCGGCGGCCGAGACGGACCACTCGAAGCTGGCCGTCGGCCCCTCGCCGCGGTGGCCGGTGGCCCGGGTGTCCAGCACCACGGTGGCCCGGCTCTCCCACGGCTGCTCCTCGCGGCGCACCATCAGCTCACCGGTGCGGGCGGTGGACTTCCAGTGCACCCGGCGCAGGTCGTCGCCCATCCGGTACTCCCGGGTGGCGGCGTCGTCCTCGCCGTGCACCGCGACCGAGCGGGCCCGGCTGTCGCCGCTGCCGGCGTACTCGCCGGGCAGCCGCACCGAGGGCAGCGGGTTGACCTGCGGGATCACGGTGAGGTGGTCGGTGCTGGGGAACGACCGGGTCAGCTCGCACAGCCCGAACGGGTCGGTCAGCCGGATCACCAGCGGACCCACGTCGTAGCGGCCGCGCACGTCGGCGCGGACCGTGTACGCCACGGAGCTGGCCTGGTGCGCGCCGAGGCGTTCCAGCACCACCCGGGGCCGGCTGCCCAACGCGTAGGGCAGCCGGTCCTCCAGCAGCAGGGTGCCGGTGGGCAGCCGGGACAGGTTCTGCAACCGCAGCACCACCCGGGAGCTGGAGCCGACCGGCACCCGGTGCGGCTCCAGCGTGCGGTGACAGGCCAGCTTGTAGCGGCTGCGCCCGACGTACGCGGCCGCGAGCAGCGGCAGGACGGCGAGCAGGACGGCCACCCGGAGCAGGTCCTTCTCGCCGAGGATGGCGGCGGAGATCGCGGCGGCGACCGCGGCCGCCAGGAATGATCGGCCGCGGGTGGTCAGCCCACGCAGGCCGTCACGCACGTCACGGCCTCCGTGGCTCGTACGGCCCGCGGCCGTTGCCGCCCCCGGGCCGGGTGTCGTACGGGGAACGCTGCCGGTCGTGCGGCAACGGCAGCCGGTGCACCAGCTCGGACACGATCGCGTCGGTGGTGCGCCGGGCCAGTTGCGCGTCCGCCGTCGGGATGATGCGGTGCGCCAGCACCGGCACCGCGAGCGCCTGCAGGTCGTCCGGGAGGACGTAGTCGCGACCCTCGAGGGCGGCCACCGCGCGGGCGGTGCGCAGCAGTTGCAGGGTGGCCCGCGGCGACGCGCCGAGCCGCAGGTCGGGCGCCTCCCGGGTGGCGGTGACAAGCGCGATCGCGTACTGCTTCACGGCGTCCGCGACGTGCACCTGCCGGACGTGGCCGATCAGCCGGCGCACGGTGGCCGCGTCGGAGACCGGTCGCAGTCCCGACAGCGGGTCGGTGGCCCCGTGCCCGTCGAGCATGGCCAGCTCGGCGTTCGGGTCCGGGTAGCCCATCGCGATGCGGGCGGTGAACCGGTCCCGCTGCGCCTCGGGCAGCGGGTAGGTCCCCTCCATCTCGATCGGGTTCTGCGTCGCGATCACCATGAACGGGGTCTGGAGCTGGTAGGTCACCCCGTCGACGGTGACCTGCCGCTCCTCCATGCACTCCAGCAGCGCCGACTGGGTCTTCGGCGAGGCCCGGTTGATCTCGTCGCCGACGACCAGGTTGGCGAAGACCGCGCCGGGGCGGAACTCGAAGTCGTGGGTCTCCTGGTTGTAGACGCTGACGCCGGTGACGTCGCTCGGCAGGAGGTCGGGGGTGAACTGGATGCGGCGGACCGAGCAGTCGATGGACCGGGCCATCGCCTTGGCGAGCTTGGTCTTGCCGACGCCGGGCACGTCCTCGATGAGCAGGTGGCCTTCGGCGAGCAGGACCGCCAGCGCGAGCCGGACGGTGGCCGTCTTACCCTCGATGACCTGCTCGATGTTGGCCACGATGGCCTCGCTGGCGGCACGGAACTCGTCGTGCGGCAGCAGACCGCCCACCTCGTCCCAGGTCTGTTGTGTCACGGGCCTCCTCCTCGTCGCCGGAACGGCAGCTCTGTATAGAGCACCTGGACCCGCCGTTGGGTTCGCGACGCCGAGCCTCGTCTGCCGCACGCATCTCACTGGCCTCTCAGGCTAACCATGTTTGTCGCTATCGCCGACTCCCGCAGGTGGTCGGTCGGTTACGCCCGGAATATTCGCCGGACGGGGGACCGGGGTACACTGCGACCCATGGCCGGAGTCTTCCTGTTTCTTACCGAGCCGTGCTGATGCGCTGAACGCGCGACAGCACGGCCGCCCCTCCTGCGCGAGGGGCTTTTTTGTGCCCGAAGCAGACCTCCACCACCTGACCCGACCCGCGCCGAGGAGACGCCATGAGTGAGGCAGCCGCACCGGCCACCGACATTCCCCCGTTCCGCTACACCGCCGCCCTGGCCGACGAGATCGAGCGCCACTGGCAGGACACCTGGGAACGGGACGGCACCTTCCACGCGCCGAACCCGACCGGCCCGCTGGCCGACCCGGGTCACCCGCGCGCCGGCGCGGAGAAGCTGTACGTGCTGGACATGTTCCCCTATCCGTCCGGCGCCGGCCTGCACGTCGGGCACCCGCTGGGCTACATCGGCACCGACTGCTACGCCCGCTACCAGCGGATGACCGGGCGCAACGTGCTGCACGCGATGGGCTTCGACGCGTTCGGCCTGCCGGCCGAGCAGTACGCGGTGCAGACCGGCACCCACCCGCGGACCACCACGGTGGCGAACATCGAGCGGTACAAGGCGCAGCTGCGCCGGCTGGGGCTGGGCCACGACGAGCGGCGCTCGGTGGCGACCATCGACACCGACTTCTACCGCTGGACCCAGTGGATCTTCCTGCAGATCTTCAACTCCTGGTACGACGCGGACGCCAAGCGGGCCCGGCCGGTCGCCGAGCTGATCGCCGAGTTCGAGGGCGGGAACCGGCAGACCCCGGACGGCCGGCCGTGGGCCGAGCTGACCGTCGCCGAGCGCCGCCGCGTCGTGGACGACCACCGGCTGGCGTACGTCTCGCAGGCCCCGGTGAACTGGTGCCCGGGGCTGGGCACCGTGCTGGCCAACGAGGAGGTCACCGCCGACGGCCGCTCCGAGCGGGGCAACTTCCCGGTCTTCAAGCGCAACCTGAAGCAGTGGATGATGCGGATCACCGCGTACGGCGACCGGCTGCTGGACGACCTGGACACGCTGGACTGGCCGGAGCCGATCAAGCTGCAGCAGCGCAACTGGATCGGCCGCTCGACCGGCGCGCACATCGACTTCCCCACCACCGCCGGCCCGGTGCGGGTGTTCACGACCCGGCCGGACACGATCTTCGGGGCCACCTACATGGTGCTGGCGCCCGAGCACGAGCTGGTCGACGCGCTGGTGCCGGCCGCCTGGCCGGAGGGGACGAAGGACGCCTGGACCGGCGGGCACGCGAGCCCGCGCGCGGCCGTCGAGGCGTACCGGAAGGTCGCCGCCGCCCGGACGGACCTGGAGCGGCAGGCGGACAGCCGGGAGAAGACGGGCGTCTTCGTCGGCGCCTGGGCGACCAACCCGGTGACCGGCGGACAGGTCCCGATCTTCGTCGCCGACTACGTGCTGGCCGGTTACGGCACCGGCGCGATCATGGCGGTGCCCGCGCAGGACGAGCGGGACTGGGACTTCGCCGAGGTCTTCGACCTGCCGATCGTGCGCACCGTGGCGCCGCCGGAGGGCTTCGACGGCAAGGCGTTCACCGGCGACGGGCCGGCGATCAACAGCGCCGCCCCGGACCGCGGCGTCGACCTGGACGGCCTGGGCGTGACCGAGGCCAAGGCCCGGATCATCGAGTGGCTGGAGGCGAACGGGCACGGCGCCGGCGCGGTCACCTGGCGGCTGCGCGACTGGCTGTTCTCCCGGCAGCGCTACTGGGGCGAGCCGTTCCCGATCGTGTACGACGAGTCCGGCGCGGCGATCGCGCTGCCGGAGTCGATGCTGCCGGTCGAGCTGCCCGAGGTGGACGACTTCTCGCCGAAGACGTTCGACCCGGAGGACGCGCAGAGCAACCCGGAGACCCCGCTGTCACGGCGGCGCGACTGGGTCGAGGTCGAGCTGGACCTGGGTGACGGGCCGAAGCGCTACACCCGGGAGACGAACGTGATGCCGCAGTGGGCCGGCTCCTGCTGGTACGAGCTGCGCTACCTGGACCCGACCAACTCCGACCGGTTCGTCGACCCGGAGAACGAGGCGTACTGGATGGGGCCGCGGCGGGCCGGTGACTGCGGTGGCACCGACCTGTACGTCGGCGGCGCCGAGCACGCCGTGCTGCACCTGCTGTACGCCCGCTTCTGGCACAAGGTGCTGTTCGACCTGGGGCACGTGTCGTCGTTCGAGCCGTTCCGCAAGCTGTTCAACCAGGGCATGATCCAGGCGTACGCGTTCGTCGACAGCCGGGGCGCCTACGTGCCCGCCGAGGAGGTCGTCGAGGTCGACGGCCGCTGGTTCCACGGCGAGACCGAGGTCCGACGCGAGTACGGCAAGATGGGCAAGTCGCTGAAGAACGTGGTCACGCCGGACGACATGTGCGCGGCCTACGGCGCCGACACGTTCCGGGTGTACGAGATGTCGATGGGCCCGCTGGAGGTGTCCCGCCCCTGGGAGACCCGGGCGGTGGTCGGCTCGTACCGGTTCCTGCAGCGGGTCTGGCGCGCGGTCGTGGACGAGCGGACCGGGGAGTCGCGGGTCACCGACGCGCCGGCCGACGAGGCCACCCGGCGGCTGCTGCACAAGGTGGTCGACGGGGTCCGCGCCGACATGGACGGGATCCGCTTCAACACCGCGATCGCGAAGCTGATCGAGCTGACGAACGGTCTGACCCAACTGGCCGAGACGCCCCGCGAGGTGGCCGAGCCGCTGGTGCTGATGGTCGCCCCGTTCGCCCCGCACCTGGCCGAGGAGCTGTGGCGCCGGCTGGGCCACGACACCTCGCTGGCGTACGCGGACTTCCCGGTGGCCGACCCGGCGCTGCTGGTGGCCGAGACGGTGACCTACCCGGTGCAGGTCAACGGCAAGGTCCGGGGCCGGGTCGAGGTGGCGGCCGACGCGCCCGAGGAGACGGTCCGGGCGGCCGCGCTGGAGGCGGTCGCCGGCGCGCTGGCCGGCAAGGAGCCGCGCAAGGTGATCGTGGTGAAGGGCCGGATGGTTTCGGTCGTCGCCTGAGGCCGGTGCGTGGGCGCGCCCGGTGCGGGCGCGCCCACCCACCGGCGGCTCAGGGTTCGCGGCGGTGCACGACGACCGCGGCGAGCAGCGCGGCCACCACCGGCCAGACGACGAACACCGCCCAGGAGCCGGGCACGGTCGCCACGTGCAGGTTCGGCAGCACGTACGGGTTCCCGACCAGGCGTTCCCAGGCCGGCACCGGCAGCGCGTTGTGGACCGCGGCGGTCCACGGGTCGGTGATGTCGAAGGCCAGCGGGGCGAGCAGCAGCAGCGTCGTGGTGACCACGACGGCCGGCGCGGTGTGCCGCACCAGGGCGCCGACGCCGAACCCGATGAGCGCGCAGACCGGTAGCAGCAGCGTCGAGGCCGCGACGGCGCGCAGCGCGTCGGGCTCGCCGATCGACGCGCCGGCGCCCACGTCGGCGAGGATCGCCTGGGACACCCCGAACGACGCGGCGGCGGCCACCGCGCCGACCACCAGCATGACGGCGGCCAGCACGACCACCTTGGCGGTCACCACGGCCCGCCGGTCCGGCACCGCGATCAGCGTGGTGCGGATCTGGCCGCTGGCGTACTCACCAGCGATCATCAGCGCGCCGACCGCCCCGGCCGCGAGCATGATGAACAACCAGCCCTCCTCCGGGAACGCGTCGTGGATCGGGTCGAACGAGGCCCGGCGCTCGGCGGAGTAGCCCGGCCAGTTGTGGTGGTCGGCGAGCGCGGCGCGGACGCTGAACAGCACGGCCGACACCGCGATCAGCGCCATCGACCCGTACGTGGAGCGCAGCGACCACAGCTTGATCCACTCGGCGGCGATCAGGTCGCGGAACCGGGCGACCATCATCGGCCTCCGGCGGTGTAGTCGAGTCGGTCGGCGGTGAGGTCCATGAACGCCTCCTCCAGCGAGGCGGCGCCGGAGTTCGCCCCGGCGAAGGCCGCCAGGCTCTCGTCGACGAGCAGTTCTCCGCGCCCGATCACCACGAGATGGTCCACGGTCTGCTCCATCTCGCTCATCAGGTGACTGGATACCAGCACGGTCCGGCCCTCACCGGCGAGCCGGCGGAACAGCCCGCGCACCCAGCGCACCCCGTGCGGGTCCAGGCCGTTGAACGGCTCGTCGAAGAGCAGCACCGGCGGGTCGCCGAGCAGGGCGCTGGCGATCCCGAGCCGCTGCCGCATGCCGAGGGAGAAGCCGCCGATCCGCCGCCGCGCCACCTCGGCCAGGCCGACCTGGTCCAGCACCTCACTCACCCGGCAGCGGGGAATCCCGTTGCTGCGGGCCAGCGCGGTCAGGTGCGCCCGTGCGCTCCGTCCGCCGTGCACGTCACCGGCGTCAAGCAGCGCGCCGGCGTACCGTAGCCCCCGCGGTCGGTCGGCGAACGGTCGCCCGTCCACCAGGGCGGTGCCGTCGGTCGGCCGGTGCAGGCCGAGGACGAGCCGGAGCGTCGTGGACTTGCCGGCGCCGTTCGGTCCGAGGAACCCGGTGACGTGTCCGGGTCGGACGGTGAGGGTCAGTCGGTCGACGGCGGTCGTCCCGCCGTACCGCTTGGTGAGGTCCCTGAGCTCGATCATGGCCTCGACGATCCCGTGTCCCGGCCGCCGGGTCGTCGTGCCGGGGACCACACCCGGCCGGTGACACCCCGCCCTTGGGCGTACGCCCCCGGGCCGATGACCGGGAGGCCGGTCGCTGGCTACGGTGTGCCCATGGAGGCGGTCGTCCCGCGTCCGCGCGTCGTTTCCCGACGGGTGCGGACGGTCCTGATCTGGTCGGCGGTGGCGTTGCTGCCGGTGGCGCTGCTGCTCGCGGTCACCTCGGGCGCCGGCGGGCCGGTGCTCGTCGTGCCCACCCCCGACCACAGCGTGCCCGGGCTCCCGGTGCGCTACCTCGTGCCGGTCCTGGCGGTGCTGCTGCCCGCCGGCCTGCTGCGTCGCCGGCCGTTGCTCGCCCTCGGCCTCATGCTCGCCGGGGCGTCGCTCGTCACCGCCACCACGAACGCGTGGGAGCAGGGCTACCTGGCCGGTCTGTGGTACCTGCAGTTCCTCGTCGTGGACGTGATGCTCGGCGCGGTCGCGGCCCGCGGGCCGCGTCGGGTGTCGGTGCCCGCGGCGGTCATGGTGCTTCTGGTGCAGGTGGTCGCCGCCTTCGTGAACCCGGCCGCCGACGCGCTGGACCGGGCCACCCTCTCCGTGCCGGCGGTCCTCGCGGCGTGGGTGGTGGGCAACTCGGTGCTGGCCCGCCGCGCGCACGCCGAGCAGTTGCGGGCGCACGCCGCCGCCGAGGCGGTCACCGCCGAACGGCTGCGCCTCGCCCGGGAGCTGCACGACGTGGTGGCGCACAGCATCGGCGTGATCGCCATCCAGGCGGGCGTCGGCGCCCGGGTCATCGACAGCCAACCCGCGCAGGCGCGGGCCGCGCTCACCACCATCGAGACGACCAGCCGGGAGACGCTGGCCGGGCTCCGGCGGACCCTCGGCGCGCTGCGCCGCCCCGACGGCGCGCCGGCGTCGCTGGACCCCGCGCCCGGACTGTCCGACCTCGACCGGCTGGTCGCGGCCGGGGCCGACGCCGGGGTACGGGTGACGCTCACCGTCGACGGCGAGCCGGCCCCGCTGCCCGCCGAGGTGGAGCTGGCCGTGTACCGCATCGTGCAGGAGTCACTGACCAATGTGGTACGCCACGCGCGGGTGGACAGGTGCCGGGTGACCGTGCGGCACGCGCCGGACGGGGTACGCGTCGAGGTCGTCGACGAGGGTCGCGGCGGCCCGGTCGGCGGCGAGGGGCACGGGATCGTCGGCATGCGGGAGCGGGCCGCGCTGCTCGGCGGTCGATGCGTCGCCGGGCCACGCCCGGAGGGCGGCTTCCGGGTCGACGCGGTGCTGCCGGTGGGACCGGCGTGACGATCCGGGTGCTCCTCGTCGACGACCAGCCGCTGGTGCGGGCCGGGCTGCGGGTGCTCATGACCGACGCGCCGGACCTGGTGGTCGTCGGCGAGGCGGGAACCGGCGCCGAGGCGGTCCGGTCGGCGCGGGAACTCGCGCCCGACGTGGTCCTGATGGACCTGCGGATGCCCGGCACCGACGGGATCGCGGCCACCCGGGACATCGTCGCGGCCGGTGGAGCCACCCGGGTCCTGGTGCTCACCACCTTCGACGACGACGAGCACGTGCACGCCGCGCTGCGCGCCGGGGCGAGCGGCTTCCTGGTCAAGGACATGGCCCTGGAGGAGATCCTGGGCGCGGTGCGGGTGGTGGCGGCCGGCGACGCGTTGATCGCGCCCGGCGTCACCCGGCGGCTGCTCGCCGAGTTCGCCCGCCGGCCCGCCCCGGCGCCCCGGCCCCGGGGCCTGCCCGGGGTCACCGACCGGGAGCGGGAGGTGCTCGGTCTGGTGGCGCGCGGGTTGTCCAACGCGGAGATCGCGGCGGAGCTGGTGATCAGCCCGGCCACCGCCAAGGCGCACGTGGCCCGGCTCTTCACCAAGCTGGACGCCCGCGACCGGGTGCACCTGGTGATCGCCGCGTACGAGGCCGGCCTGGTGGTGCCGCCGCGTTGACCGGATCCGCCGGGCGGGCCGACCGCCCGTGCGGTGCCACCGCTGCGGGCTGTCGAGCGGACGCGGACGTCGGCGGTGCCGGATCGCCGGCGGCCCCTGCCGTGCCGGCTCTCACCCCGTGCCGAGCGCGGCCTCGATCGTCGGGCGGTGCCGGCGCAGCCAGTCGTGCCAACCGCGTACCGTCTCGACCACGCCGGCGGCGCGCAGCCGGCGCATCGCGGGCTCGCCTCGGTCGGCACCGGCGGCGATGCCCCGCCAGGTGCCCCCGACCTGGTCGAGCAGGACACCGGTCAGCTCGTCGCGGGGGAGCAGGTGGCCGCTCGGCCCCTCGTAGGCGTCGCAGAGCAGCCGGCAGCGGCGGCCCAGCTCGGTCGGGTCGGCGTCGCCGCCGAGGGCGGCCCAGTGCCAGCCGGCGAACGCGACGTCCTCGATCCGCCGACCGGGACCGGCGAGGTCCCAGTCGAGCAGCGTCACCGGCACCGGCCCGGCCGGTCCGACCCGGTAGACGGTGTTCTTCGGCGACAGGTCCCGGTGGCAGACCGTCTCCGCGCCGCCGGCCAGGGCGGTGCCGGCGCAGGCGTCGTGCACCGAGCGGATCAACCCGGCCAGGTGGGTCAGCGCGGCGTCGGCGAAGAAGGCCGGGTCCTCCCGGTCGCGCCAGGGCACCAGCCCGTCGACGTGCGAGAGCACCTGCCGCCCCTGCTCGTCCGTGCCGAGGTACGCGGGCGCGACGCCGGGCGCGGTCGCCGCCAGGTGACGCAGCAGCGCGGCGGCGAAGTCGGCGGCGGCAGGTGGCGTGCGGCGGACCGTGTCGCCGATCCGGACCACCTCGGCGACGAACCCGCCGGGCATCGTCTCCCCGCTGTCGGCCACGTCAGCTCGGCCCCAGCCGGCGTTGCCGCTCGGCCCGCCACCAGCGGTGGATGATCAGCACGCTGGCGATCAGGCCGAGGCTGGCCGGGGCGGCCGCGTACCAGTTGATCGAACCGGGAGTGCTCACCGCCGCGCCGATCGCGGCGTAGCCGATGGCGGTGGGGGCGGAGGCGATCACACTGCCGGCCAGGAACGGCAGCACCCGCGCCCCGGTGGTGCCGTAGCCGTAGCTGACCAGCCCGAAGCCGGCGATCGGCAGCAGCCGCACGGTGATCACCCCGAACACGCTCTGCCGGGCGAACCACCCGTCGAGGCGGGCCAGCCGGCCGCGGACCCGCTCGGCCACGAAGTCGCGGCCCAGCAGCCGGCCGACCGCGAAGCCGAGCGCGGCCGCGAGCAGCGCCGCGCCGAGCGCGTACGCGGCGCCCTGCACCGGGCCGAAGATCGCGCCAGCGGCCAGCGTGACGAACGTCCGGGGCACCAGTGCGACAAGCAGCAGCGCGCCCCCGACGACGGCCGCGACCGGGGCGTAGCCGCCGAGCGTGTCGGCGAGCCGGGGCAGGTCGGCCGCGTCCGGCCGGGGGATCACCAGCAGCGTGACCGCGAACGCGGCGAGCAGCAGGAGCAACAGCCCGAACCGGCGCGCCGACGGCTGCCGCAGCAGCCCGACGAGCCGGCGGGTCACCGGTCGCCGCCCCGGTCGGGCGGCGCCGGTCATGCCCGGGCGGCGGCGGCCACCGCGGAGCGGCGCTCGGACCGGAGCCGGTCGGCCCAGGTGTCGTCGAGCGGCGGGAGCTGGTGGATGCCGGTGGCCCAGCGCAGCAGCAGGTCCGCCAGGTCGGGGTTGCGGGCGAGCGCCGGGCCGTGCGAATAGGTGCCGAGCAGCTTGCCCCGCCAGGCGCCCTCGGTGGCGCCGTCGTTGCCGATCCCGGCGGTCACCCGGGCCAGCGGCGACACGCCCGGGCCGAGGTGGGTGCGCCCGCCGTGGTTCTCGAACCCGCTCAGGTGCGGGATGCCCAGCCGCGGGTCGACCTCGCCGGCCAGCTCGCCGACCGCCCGGGTCGGGCCCCGGTCGGAGGAGAGGTCGAGCAGTTCCAGGCCGGCGCAGCGGGTGCCCTTGGCGAAGAAGGAGGTGCCGAGCAACTGGTAGCCGGCGCAGACGCCGAACACCACCGAGCCCTGGGCGACCGCCCGGTGCAGGCCGCCGTCGGCGAGCAGGCGCTGGGCGCCCAGCGCCTGCGGGCCGTCCTCGCCGCCGCCGATCAGGTAGATGTCGGCGGTGGCGGGCAGCCGCTGGTCGGAGCGGACCTCCAGCATCTCGACAGGCATGCCGCGCAACTGGGCGCGGCGGGCCAGGATCAGCGCGTTGCCCCGGTCTCCGTAGGTGGACAGCAGGTCGGGATAGACCCAGACGATGCGCAGGCTCTCAGTTGACACGGTCCAGCTCCGCTCGGATGTCCTGGAAGGCGGTGTAGTTGGCGATGACCTCCAGCCGGCCGGGTGGCACCGCCCGGACCGCCTCGTCGAACGTGCGCACGTGCCGGAACGGCACGCCGTTGACGTCGAGGCGCACCGCCAGGTCGTACGCCCGGTCGCCGGTGATCAGCACCTGCCGCCCGGCCAGCGGCGAGAAGTCGACGTCGAACAGCCACGACGTGTCCAGCCCGTCGGGGTCGCGCGCGTTGATCGAGAGCAGTGTCGGCGCGACGTCGGCCATGTCGAACGCCTCCAACCAGCTCGCCGGGTTCTTGGCCAGCAGCAGCCGGATGTTGCGCCCGTCCCGTTCCACCTGGGCGTAGCGGCCGGCCACCGAGGTGACCGTGCCCAGCCGGGAGACCGCGTCCACCGGGCGTACGCCGAACTCGGCGGCGACCGCGAGCGCGGTGGCCGCGTTGCCGAGGTTGACCTTGCCGGGAAGCTGGAGCTGGATCTTGTGCCAGGCGCCGGTGGGGTCGAGCACGCCGTCGTCCTCGACCGTCCACTGCGGCTCGGGGCGGCGCAGCGGGCAGCCGGTGCACCACCACTGGCCGCCGGAGCGCTGGATGGTGGCGCCGCACTCCGGGCAGACCCACGAGTCGTCGTGCCACCGCTGGCCTGCGCTGAACCAGGTGACGTGCGGCGGCACGTGCCCCTGGGCCGGGTCGGCCGGCGGGGTGGCGGCCCAGACCACCATCGGGTCGTCGGCGTTGGCGACCACCCGCACCTTCGGGTGCCGGACCAGGGCGGCGCGCCAGAGCTGCGCCATCATGGCGACCTCCTTGGCCCGGTCGAGCTGGTCGCGGGAGAGGTTGAGCAGCGCCACCACGTGCGGCTCGGTCGCCTCCAGCACCTGGGCCAGGTAGTGCTCGTCCACCTCCAGCACGGCGTAGGGCGTGCTGCCGGCCTTGGCCAGCGCCGAGGTGTGCCCGGTGGGCATGTTGGCGCCGAAGGCGTTGGAGGCGACCCGGCCGAGCACGCCGACCGCGGCGGTGGTCAGCCGGGTGGTGGTGGTCTTGCCGTTGGTGCCGGACACCAGGGCGATGGCGCGCCCGGCCGAGAGGTGGGCGAGCAGGTCGGGGTCGATCTTGAGGCCGATCCAGCCGCCGATCACCGAGCCGTCGCCACGACCCGCGGCCCGCGACAGCGCCGCGGCGGTGCGCGACACGGAGCTGGCCACCTTTGCCCGCATGGGCATCTTCGCGTCCGTCACCCGAGCGAGGTTACCGGACCACGACCGCCGCCAGATCGCCGCCGACGGCGAACCGTTCGGCCGGGGAGCGCGCGGTGGACGGCCGGAGCGTGTTCCTCCGGACGGCGGCGGTCGATGTCGGGTAGTGGACGCCGCGGCGGGGGTGTCCACCCCCTCCACTCCGCCCCACCCGCATTGACGTGCGGTTTTACGCGCGGACACGCCGCGCCGAAGCGGCGATTCTGGTTGCAGGTGGAGGGAAGTGGAGTAGAGTGGGGCGCGATGGTGAGGCCGGGAGGGCCACACCGGCCCGGGGGGTCAGCGGCGCCGCGAACGCCGCTCAGGGCGAGGGGGTTGGGCCGATGTTCCTCGGCACCCACACTCCGCGCCTGGACGACAAAGGCCGGTTGATCCTGCCGGCCAAGTTCCGGGATGAGCTGGCGGGGGGTGTCGTGATCACCAAAGGGCAGGAGCGCTGCCTCTACGTCTTCCCGATGCCCGAGTTCCAGCGCATCGCCGACCAGTTGCGCGCGCAACCGATGACCAGCAAGGCGGCCCGGGCCTACAGCCGGGTCTTCTTCGCCAGCGCGCACGACGAGGTGCCGGACAAGCAGGGCCGGGTCACGATTCCCGGGCACCTGCGGTCGTACGCGGCCCTCGACCGGGAGCTGGTCGTGATCGGGGCGAGCACCCGGGTGGAGATCTGGGACAGGGCGGCCTGGGAGGCCTACCTCGCGGAGAGCGAAGACGACTTCGCCGACATCGAGGAGGGGGTGCTGCCCGGCGGTCTGTAGGGCGTGACGGCGCCCGACGTACTGCGAGATCTCCAGCTGCTTTCGAGTTCCTGGCACCCCTTCCCCGGTGCCAGGCGCACGATCCGACACGGAGGGCCGCGGCCTCCGGCGGGCGGGGAGCGGATGGGGATCTGGCGGTATGGCGAGGCGTCGTGACGGCGACGGACACGTGGACGGATTCGGTTTTCGAGCAGTGGGGGTCGACATGGGGGAGCTGCGCGGCACGCACGTGCCGGTGCTGCTCGAGCGGTGTCTCGAGCTGCTGGCCCCCGCGCTGGGCCGCCCCGGCCGCACCGTGCACGTCGACGCCACGCTCGGCCTGGCCGGGCACGCCGAGGCGGTGCTCACGGCGCACCCGGAGACGATCCTCGTCGGCCTGGACCGGGACACCGAGGCGCTCGCCCACGCACGGGTCCGCCTGGCCCGTTTCGCCGACCGGATCCACCTGGAGCACGCCGTCTACGACGAGCTGCCCGAGGTGCTCGACCGGCTCGGCTATCCGGCGATCGACGGCGTGCTGTTCGATCTCGGCGTCTCGTCGCTGCAACTGGACGCGCCCGACCGCGGGTTCGCCTACGCGCAGGACGCGCCGCTGGACATGCGGATGGACCAGACCCGGGGGGTGACCGCCGAGGAGGTGGTCAACAGCTACGGCCACCCGGAGCTGGCCCGCCTGCTGCGGGTGTACGGCGAGGAGAAGTTCGCCGGGAAGGTCGCCTCGGCGATCATCCGGGAGCGCGAGCGGGCCCGGATCACGTCGTCGGCCCGGCTGGCCGAGCTGGTCCGGGACGCGATTCCGGCGCCGGCCCGACGAACTGGCGGACACCCGGCAAAGAGAACGTTTCAGGCTTTACGGATCGAGGTAAACAGAGAACTGGCAGCGCTGGAGACGGCGCTGCCGGCCGCTCTGGACAAGCTCACCGTGGGCGGCCGCATGGTGGTCCTGTCCTACCACTCGCTGGAGGACCGGCTCACCAAGCAGGCGCTCGCCGACCGGGTCCGCAGCAAGGGCCCGGTCGACCTTCCGGTCGAACTGCCCGGGTCGGGTCCGACGTTCCGGCTGTTGAGCCGGGGCGCCGAGCTTCCCGGGGAGGCGGAGGTGGCCGCGAACCCGCGGTCCGCCTCGGTGCGGCTGCGGGCCGCGGAACGGCTCGATCCGGAGGCGACCCGGCAGGGGCGTACCGACCGCGAACGGTACCGCCGCCGGGAGAAGGCGATGCACCAACCGGGGAACGGGACGGACGAGGAGGGGGAGGGGACATGAACGTCGAGAAGCGCGACGGCCGGGGGGCCGTCGGGCAGCGCGCACCGCGGTCGGGGGGCCGGACCACGGCGCGCACCATGCGAGACACCACGACGACCGCGGCCGACCGGCCGGAGGGGACCCGCGCCCGGGGGGCGCGCGAGTACCCGACGGCGGGCACCGCCGCGCTGCGTCCGGCCGAGCGGGCCCGGGTCACCGCGCCGGCGGCGCCGCGGCTGCGGGTCGCCCCGCCGCCGCCGATCCGGGTGCCGCGGGCGCCCTTCGTCGGGATGATCCTGGTGCTCGTGGTCGGCGGGGTGCTCGGCATCCTGGCGGTCAACACCAAGATCAACGAGAACGCCTTCCGGCTGGAGCGGCTGGAGCAGCAGCAGGCCAAGCTCGACGTGGACGAGCAGGAGCTGAAGAAGGAGATCGCCGACCAGAAGGCGCCGGGCAACCTCACCGCCAACGCCCGCAAGCTGGGCCTGGTGGAGTCGGACGACCCGGCGTACATCCGGCTGCCGGACGGGCGGACGATCGGCGTGCCGCACCCCGCGGAGGGCGCGCCGGCCGGTTCCGGCCAGCAGGGCAACGGAGGCTGAGCAGTGCCGCCGAGATCTGACGAACCGCGCCGGGACGCCACGGGCTCCCGGCGCGGCTCGTCGCGTGGGTCCGAGCCGCGTGAGCCGGGCGTCGGCGGGATCTCCGACGCGCGGGCGTACACCCCGCGCGGGCGCACCGTCCGCGAGGGTGGCGCCGAGCAACGTCGTACCCCGCGCAGCAGCCGCTCCGGCGACCCGTTCCGGCCGGCGTTGCAGGTGGTCGACGGCGGCCGGGCCGCCCGCGCCGGCCGGCGGGAGCCGGCCACGGCCGGGGAGAGCGCCCGGGCCGGCCGCCGGACGGCGGGCGGTCGCGCCGGCGTGGTGCGGACCGTCTCCACCCGCCCGGTGCACGAGCCGTTCGACGACGAGGACGACCCGCCGCCGCGCCGCCGGCCCGGCCCGCGCCGCCCGGCGGCCCGCCGGCCGGTCCGCAAGCCCCGCCGGCCGCCCCGACTGGGCGACCCGCGCCGGCGGCTGCGGCTCGCCACGGTGCTGGCCCTGACGCTGTTCGCCAGCATCGGCGTCCGGCTGGTCTATCTCCAGACGGCGGACAGCCCGGCGTACGCCGACGGCGGCCTGCCCAACCGGGTCAAGGTGATCGAGCTGCCGGCCCCGCGCGGCGCCATCCTCGACCGGGACGGCGAGCCGCTGGCGCACAGCGTCGAGGCGCGTTACGTCTTCGCCGATCCGACCCTGGTCAAGGACCGGTTCGCCACCGCGCGGGCGCTCTCCCCGCTGCTCGGCGTGCCGGTGTCCGACCTCGCCGACAAGATGCAGCGCCGCAAGGTGCCCGGCACCGCACGCGACACCGAGTTCGTCTACCTGGCCCGGGGCGTGGAGATCGGCACCGCCAAGCAGATCATGGCGTTGGACCTGGCCGGCATCAACGTGCACCGGGACGAGCGTCGTGAGGTGCCCGGCGGCGACCTGGCCGCCAACATGATCGGCTTCGTCAGCCAGGACATGAACGGCCTGGAGGGCCTGGAGGCGAAGTACGACGACCTGCTGCGCGGCCAGCCGGGCAAGCGCACCTACGAGGCGGGCCTGGGTGACCTGGCCGCGCCCATCCCGGGCGGCTACAGCAGCACCACCCAGCCGAAGCCGGGCAGCTCGCTGCAGCTCACCATCGACCGGGACCTGCAGTTCATGACGCAGCGGATCCTGGCCAAGCAGGTGGCCCAGGCCAAGGGCAGCGTCGCCGCGGCGGTGATCCTGGACGTCCCCACCGGGGAGGTGCTGGCCCAGGCCAGCCAGCCCACCTACGACGCGGCCGACCCGAGCAAGGTCAACTCGCCGGCCGACCGGGACGACGCGGCCACCAGCTTCGTGGTGGACCCCGGCTCGATCCACAAGGCGATCACCTACGGCGCGGCGCTCCAGGAGGGCGTGATCACGCCGGACACCACGTTCCCGGTCGCCAACACCGTGGTCCTGGGCGGCGTGCCGTTCGAGGACACGCACCACGCGAACGGCCGCGTCATGAGCATCCCGGGGATGCTCGCGTTCTCGTCCAACATCGCCACCATCGAGATCGCCGACAAGTTGGGCAAGGACCGGCTGATCGACTACCAGAAGCGGTTCGGGCTGGGCCAGCCGACCGGCGAGGGCCTGCCCGGCGAGGCGTCCGGGCGGCTGCTCCCGGCCGACGAGTGGAGCGGGTCGTCGTACGGGTCGGTGCCGATCGGGCACAGCGTGGACGCCACCCCGCTGCAGATGGCCGCCGCCTACAACGCCATCGCCAACAACGGCACCTACGTGCAGCCGCACCTGGTCAAGGAGACGATCGGCCCGGACGGCAGGGGCACCCCGAGCGCCGCCCCGACCACCCGGTCGGTGCTCAGCCCGGCCAACGCGGCCGACCTGCGCCGGATGCTGGAGGCGGTCACCACCGTGGACGGCCCGGACGGGCGGGCCACCGGACTGGCCGCCGCGGTGCCCGGCTACCGGGTGGCCGGCAAGACCGGCACCGGCCTGCGCTACGACAACGGCAAGAAGCAGCCGGGCGAGGTCGGCTCGTTCATCGGGATGGCCCCGGCGGAGAAGCCCCGCTACGTGGTGGCGGTGTTCGTCTGGAGTCCCGGCGGCGAGGGCGGCGCGGTCGCCGCGCCGGCGTTCCGCGAGATGATGGGCTTCACCCTCCGTCACTACCGGGTTCCCCCGTCGCTCACCGACAAGTCCCCGAAGTTCGAGGTCTTTCCGCGCTGAGCGGGCCCGGCGGGACATCATCGGTGAGTGGCGACGAACCACCGGGGCGGCTGTGCGGTCGGAACCGGACGACCGGGTAGGGTCTGACGCCGTGTCCGGCAATCCACGTCCCGCCACCGTGCTGCCCGTCCGGCTCGGCGTCCTCGCCGCCCGGCTGGCCGTTCCCGCCCCGGAGGGGGCCGCCGAACTGGCCGTCACCGGCGTCACCCATGCCAGCCAGGAGGTCCGCCCCGGCGACCTGTACGCGGCCCTGCCCGGCGCCCGCCGGCACGGCGCGGAGTTCGCCGCCGCCGCGGCCGACGCCGGCGCGGTGGCCCTGCTGACCGATCCGGCCGGCGTGCCGCTGGCCGCCGGCTCGGGCCTGCCGGTGCTCGTCGTCGACGACGCCCGGGGGGTGCTCGGCGAGGTCGCCGCCACGATCTACGGCGACCCGACCGCGCAGCTCACCGTGATCGGGGTGACCGGCACCGCCGGCAAGACCTCCACCAGCTACCTGATCGAGTCCGGCCTGCGGGCCGCCGGGCACACCACCGGCCTGATCGGCACCGTGGAGACCCGCCTGGGCGACCTGGTGGTGGACAGCGTCCGGACCACCCCGGAGGCCACCGACCTGCACGCCATGTTGGCGGTGGCCCGCGAGCGCGGGGTGGACGCGGTGGTGATGGAGGTGTCCAGTCACGCCCTCGCCATGGGCCGGGTCGGCGGCGTCCGGTTCGACGTCGGCGGCTACACCAACTTCGGTTCCGACCACCTCGACTTCCACGCCGACGAGGCGGACTACTTCGCCGCGAAGGCCCGGCTGTTCGACGGCCGCTGCCGGGTCGAGGTGCTCAACCACGACGACCCGGCGCTGCGCCCGCTGCGCAAGCCCGCCACGGTGACCTACTCGGCAGCCGGTGACCCGGACGCCACCTGGTGGGCCGACCGGATCGACGGCGAGGGCTACGCGCAGCGCTTCACGCTGCACGGCCCGGACACGCCGGCGCTGCCCACCGGGGTGGCGCTGCCCGGCCGGCACAACGTGGCCAACGCGCTGCTGGCCGTCGCCACGCTGGTGGCCGCCGGCGTCGACCCGGTCACCGCGGCCGGCGGGGTGGCCGCCTGCGGCGGCGTGCCCGGCCGGCTGGAGCTGGTCAGCGGCGACGCGCCGGTGCGCGGCGTGGTCGACTACGCGCACAAGGCGAACGCGATCGAGGCGGTGCTGGCCGCGCTGCGCGGCCTGACCGACGGCCGGCTGGTCTGCGTGGTCGGCGCGGGCGGCGACCGGGACCGGGGCAAGCGGCCGGTGATGGGTGAAGTGGCCGCCCGGGGGGCGGACGTGGTGCTGGTGACCGACGACAACCCGCGGACCGAGGACCCGGCCACGATCCGGGCGGAGGTGCTGGCCGGCGCGTACGCGGCCGCCACGCCGGCCCGCGTCATCGAGGTGCCCGGCCGGCGGGCGGCGATCGAGGAGGCGGTCCGGGTGGCCGAACCGGGTGACGTGGTGGCGGTGCTGGGCAAGGGCCAGGAGCGCGGCCAGGAGATCGGCGGCGAGGTGCTGCCGTTCGACGACCGGGTGGAGCTGGCGACCGCGCTGCGCGCCCGCTTCGGCGACCCGGTGGGTCAGCGGTGATCCCGCTGACGCTGGCCGAGGTGGCCGCGGCGGTCGGTGGCCGGCTGGCCGGCGCCGACCCGGACGCCCGGGTCACCGGCACCGTCGAGTTCGACTCCCGCAAGGTGGCCCCCGGCGGGCTCTTCGTCGCGTTTCCCGGCGAGCGGGTGGACGGCCACGACTACGCGGCCGGCGCGGTGGCCGCCGGCGCGGTCGCCGTGCTCGGCACCCGCGAGGTGCCGGGCGTGCCGATGGTGCTCGTCGACGACGCGCTCGACGCGATGGGCCGGCTGGCCCGCACCGTGGTCGACAGGCTGCCCGGGCTGACCGTGATCGGGCTGACCGGGTCGTCCGGCAAGACCACCACCAAGGACCTGATCGCCCAGCTCGCGGTGCGGCTCGGCCCGACCGTGGCCCCGCCCGGCTCGTTCAACAACGAGCTGGGGCACCCGTACACCGCGTTGCAGGCCACGCCGGAGACCCGCTTCCTGGTGATGGAGAAGGGCGCCCGTGGCGTCGGGCACGTCCGCTACCTGTGCGACGTGGTGCCGCCGCGCATCTCGGTGGTGCTCAACGTCGGGGTGGCGCACATCGGCGAGTTCGGCTCGGTGGAGACCATCGCGCTGGCCAAGGGGGAACTGGTCGAGGCGCTGCCCGCCGACGGGCTGGCGGTGCTCAACGCCGACGACCCCCTGGTCGACGCGATGGCGACGCGGACCGCGGCCCGGGTGGTCCGCTACGGCGAGTCGGCGCAGGCCGACGTGCGCGCCGAGGACGTGACGCTGGACGGTCGGGGCCGACCCTCGTACACGCTGGTGACGCCGGAGGGCCGCGTCCCGGTGCGGCTCGGGCTGACCGGCCGGCACCAGGTGTCCAACTCGCTGGCCGCCGCGGCGGTCGCCCGCGAGCTGGGCCTGCCCCTGGCCGACCTGGCGGCGGCGCTGGGCGAGCTGGGCCTGGTCTCCACCCGGCGGATGGACGTCTTCGAGCGCCCCGACGGGGTGACCGTGATCGACGACTCGTACAACGCGAACCCGGCCTCCACCGGCGTGGCGCTGCGGGCGTTGGCCAGCATGCGGGGCGAGGGGCGTACCGTCGCGGTGCTCGGCTACATGGCCGAGCTGGGCGACTTCGAACTTCAGGGGCATCAGCAGGTCGGCCGGCTCGCGGCCGAGCTGGGAGTGGACCGGCTGCTCGTGGTGGGTGAGCCGGCGGCGCCGATCCACGAGGGCGCGACAGCGGTAGGCAACTGGGGAGGAGAGTCGGTGCTGCTCACCGATCAGGCGGCGGCCGTCGAGGTGCTGCGGAGCGAGCTGCGTCCGGGCGACGTGGTGCTGGTGAAGGGCTCCCGGTACCGCACCTGGGAGGTGGCCGACGCGCTGCGCGCGGACGCCCGTGAGGGTGTGACGGAGGGCGGCGCCGCATGAGGGCGGTCATCGTCGCCATCGGGGTCGCGTTCCTGATCTCGCTGTTCTGCACCCCGATCGCGATCAAGGTGTTCGCCCGGCTGAAGGCCGGCCAGCCGATCCGGTCGAACCTCGGGCTCGCCAGCAACGAGGGCAAGAAGGGCACGCCGACGATGGGCGGCGTGGTCTTCATCCTGGCCACGGTCATCGCGTACGTCGCCGGGCACCTGGCCCTGACCACGCTGCCGGACGCGCAGATCGCCCAGGTCGAGCCGACCATCACGGCGCTGGTGCTGCTGGGGCTGATGGTGTTCTCCGGCGCGGTCGGCTTCATCGACGACTTCCTCAAGGTCCGCAAGCGGCACAGCGGCGGCCTCAACAAGCGGGGCAAGCTGGCCGGGCAGATCCTGGTCGGCGCCGTCTTCGGGGCGGTGGCGGTCTACTTCCCGTCGAGCATGACCGATGCCGGCGGCAACGCGACGAACACCGAGACGGTGGGCAGCACGACGCTGAGCTTCATCCGGGACATCCCGGCGCTGGAGATCGGCAAGATCGGCGCGGTGATCGTCATCATCATGGTGGTGATGGCGGCGACCAACGGCGTCAACCTCACCGACGGCCTGGACGGCCTGGCCACCGGCGCCTCGGTGATGGTGCTCGCGGCGTACGCGTTGATCGCGTTCTGGCAGTATCGGCACTGGTGCGCGGACCCGAACTACACCGAGTCCTACTGCTACACGGTGCGCGACCCGCTGGAGATCGCGCTGATCGCCGGCGCCGCGGCCGGGGCCTGCGTCGGCTTCCTCTGGTGGAACACCTCGCCGGCCCGGATCTTCATGGGCGACACCGGCGCGCTCGGGCTGGGCGGCCTGATCGCCGGCATGGCGATGTCCACCCGCACCATCCTGCTGCTGCCGATCCTGGGCGGCCTCTTCGTGATCATCACGATGTCGGTGGTCATCCAGATCATCTCGTTCCGGACCACCGGCAAGCGGGTGTTCCGGATGTCGCCGTTGCAGCACCACTTCGAGCTGGCCGGCTGGAGCGAGGTCAACATCGTGGTCCGGTTCTGGATCATCGCCGGGATCGGGGTGGCCATCGCGCTGGGGCTGTTCTACAGCGAGTTCCTCGCCGCGGTGAGTTAGGTGCAAGGAGGGGCCCCGATTTTAAAGACGGCGTTGTTAAAAGGGGCCCGCCCGGCCCGCCGGCCCGCCGACCCCGCGGGGTGGCCCCCGGGGGGGGGGGGCAGC